>NZ_JBHVFF010000122.1:0-23313 GCF_042801895.1 Streptomyces sp. NPDC057543
GCCTTCCACGGCCTTCGTTCACCTAGCGGCTCAACTACTCACCTTTGGCGGCATTTTCCCGGTTGAGGTAGTTGTAGACGGTGAAGCGGCTGACCCCCAGCGCGCCCGCCACCGTCTCCACGCCGTGCCGTACGGAGAAGGCACCGCGTGCCTCCAGGGTCCGTACGACCGACTGCTTGGTCCTGCGGTCCAGCTCGGCGAGCGGCATGCCGTGCCGGCGCTCCATGGCGGCCAGGATGTGGTCGAGCGAGTCCGAGAGCTGGGGCAGCCGGACCGCTATGACGTCTTCGCCCTCCCAGGCCAGCACGACGTCATCGGGTTGCGCCTGCTCGGGTCCGAGCAGCTCGGCGCCCATGGCGTCGACGAGCGGCTTGACCGCGGTGACGAGGGGGTGGTCCGCCGGTTCGGTCACTTCGCGCCCTCCTCGATCACGTTGACCTGGAGCGATACGCGCGTGGCACCCGATGCCAGGGCGCGGCGCAGCAAGGAGTCCACCGCGGTGAGCACCTCGTCCGCGCCGCCCTCCGCGGTGTTGCCGAAGGGGCCGACGTCGACGGCGTCCAGATCGGCGTTCTGGATGACTTCGCGGGCGACAACCGCGTGGGCGGGCGCCTCGTCGAGATCGAAGGGTTCGGTGGTGAACTCCACCCTCAAGCGCACTGTGCCTCCCTGGTGCGTTCGCCGCGTCCCTGTGCGCTCGCGGCCCGGGGCCCGACCCTAACGGACGGGCGCCGAGGCCGTCGGGCGGCGGCTCGCCCTCAATGCCGGGACGGTCCCGTTCCCAGGTACGGGAGCACGCAGACGGCCACCGGGGCGGGGAACGCGGCGCCGGTACGGGTGAGTCCGCCGTTCCTCGCTTCGACCCGGAAGACCGTCACCGTGCTCGACTTCTGGTTGGCGGCGAAGAGCAGCTTCCCGTCCGGCGAGAAGGCGATCTGGCGGGGGAAGTCGCCGCCGACCGGCACGGTGTCGAGCAGCCGCAGCACGGCCCCCTCGCCCTCGACGGCGTAGCGCGTCAGGCTGTTGTGCCCCCGGTTGGCGAGGTAGGCGAAGCGCCCGTCGCCGGTGACCAGGAACTGCGCGGGGTAGTTGGTACCGGCACCGGTCCCGGTGGACTGCGGGGCGCCCGGGGAGAGGGTGCCGGTGGCCGGGTCGTAGCCGCAGACGACGGCGGTGTTGTCGACCTCGCAGGCCAGGTAGGCGAAGCGGCCGCCCGGGTGAAATGTGATGTGTCGTGGTCCGGCACCGGGCCGCAGGGCCGCGTAGGAGACCTGCGCGAGGGTGCCGCGTTCCTCGTCGAGCCGGTACGTGTACACGGAGTCGTTGCCGAGGTCCACGGCGAGGACGTGTCCGCCGTCCGGGGTGGTGATGACCTGGTGGGCGTGCGGCCCGTCCTGGCCGGGGCCGGGCGGCGGCGCGGTGTGCGCGACCAGGTCCGTGCGCTCCCCCAGCGAGCCGTCGTCCCGGATGGGGTGCACCGCGACGCTGCCGGAGGTGTAGTTCGCGGTGAGCAGCCACCTTCCCGTGGGGTGGACGGAGAGGTGGGTGGGCCCCGCCCCGCCCGTGCTGCGGGTTCCGAGCACCCGGGGGGCGCCGTCCGGTGGGAGCGCGACGGCCGTCACCGCGCCCCGCTCCTGCTCGTCGACCGCGTAGACGGTGGCGCCCGAGGGATGCATGGCCAGGTACGAGGGGTTGTCGACGCCGCTGATCACGGGGCCGGCGGAGATGGCCCCGGTGGCGGCGTACGAGGCCGTGCCGATGCCCTTGCCACCGCCCAGGGCCGAGGTGTACGTGCCGAGCAGCAGCTGCCCGGTGGCGCGCGGGCGCGAACCCACCGTGGGCGCGGAGTCCGGCGCGGCCTGCGGGGACCGGATCCAGCCGGGCGGAGCGGGGGCCACGGACAGTGCGGCACCGGCGAACAGGGCTCCGAGGACGGTGCGCCGGCTGGTTGCGTGGGTCATGCGAGGCACCTCGTGTGGGGTCGAGTGCGGGGGGCGTACAGGGGGCGAGTGCCGGCGGGCGGCCGCGGGCGTCGCGTGCGGACTTCGGGTACGGGGTCGGGACGGCTGCTTCGGGTGCACCAGCCACCCTGTCCCGGCCCGGACCCCCTCGGCAACCGGCGCATTCCCGGCTTCCCTCCGCGCAACCGGTACGAAGGCACCCGGCCCGAATTCCGGGCACCCCCTTGACAGCTCTCCCAGCTCCGGGCAATCTTCCGTTTTGTAGAAACTAACTTCCGCAATACGGAAGGAGCGCCGAACCCTCATGGGCTACCCGGACCAGCGCTTCGATGTGAACCTTTCGATCCTCTTCACGGAACTCCCGCTCCTGGAGCGTCCCGCGGCCGCCGCCGCGGCGGGCTTCACGGCGGTCGAGCTGTGGTGGCCCTGGATCGAGACCCCCACTCCGCCGCAGGCCGAGCTCGACGCCCTCAAGAAGGCGCTCGACGAAGCAGGCACGCAGTTGGTGGGGCTGAACTTCTACGCCGGACAGCTGCCCGGCCCCGACCGCGGCGCGCTCTCCGTGCCCGGCGCGGAGTCGGACCGCTTCCGCGCCAATATCGATGTGGCGGCCGACTTCGCCGCATCGGTCGGCTGCAAGGCGCTCAACGCGCTCTACGGCAACCGCGTCGACGGCGTGGACCCGGCGGCGCAGGACGAACTCGCCCTTCAGAACCTGATCGTCGCCGCACGTGCTGCTGACCGGATCGGGGCGGTCCTGCTGATCGAGACCCTCAACCAGCCGGAATCGCCGCGCTACCCCCTGGTGAGCGCACCGGCCGGCATCGAGATCGTCGACAAGGTCAACGCGGCGACAGGGCTCGGGAACGCGAAGTTCCTGCTGGACCTGTACCACCTGTCGATGAACGGCGAGGACCTCGGCCAGGTCATCACGGCGTACGCCGAGAAGACCGGCCACGTCCAGATCGCCGACAACCCGGGGCGCGGCGCACCCGGCACCGGCTCCCTCCCACTGGAGCAGCTCCTCGACGAGCTGACGAAGGCCGGTTACGACGGCTGGGTCGGCCTGGAGTACAAGCCGGGCGACCGCCCGAGCGCCGAGGCCTTCGAGTGGCTCCCGGCCACCGCGCGGGCCGCCCGCTGAGGACGGGCAACTCCCCCTCGTACACACGCTTATCGGAAGGCACCCTCATGAGCAACAACCTCCCCAAGGTTGCGTGGATCGGTCTCGGCATCATGGGCTCCCCCATGTCCGAGAACCTGATCAAGGCCGGGTACGACGTCACCGGTCACACCCTGGAGCAGGACAAGATCAACCGGCTGGTCGCGGCCGGCGGCACGGGCGCGGGCTCGATCGCCGAGGCGGTCCGGGACGCCGATGTCGTCATCACGATGGTGCCCGCCTCCCCGCAGGTCGAGGCCATCGCGTACGGCCCCGACGGCATCCTGGAGAACGCGAAGCGCGGCGCGCTGCTGATCGACATGTCGTCGATCACCCCGCAGACCTCCGTGGACCTCGCGAAGAACGCCGTGGAGAAGGGCGTCCGGGTGCTGGACGCCCCGGTGTCCGGTGGTGAGGCCGGTGCGATCGAGGCCGTACTGTCGATCATGGTCGGCGGTGAGCAGGCCGACTTCGACGCCGCGCAGCCGATCCTCCAGGCACTGGGCAAGACCATCGTGCTGTGCGGTCCGCACGGCTCCGGCCAGACGGTGAAGGCCGCGAATCAGCTGATCGTCGCGGTCAACATCCAGGCGTGCGCCGAGGCGGTCGTCTTCCTGGAGAAGTCCGGCGTCGACCTCGCCGCCGCGCTGGACGTCCTCAATGGCGGACTGGCGGGCTCGACGGTCCTGACCCGCAAGAAGGACAACTTCCTGAAGCGGGACTTCGCGCCGGGCTTCCGGATCGACCTGCACCACAAGGACATGGGCATCGTCACGGACGCCGCCCGCAATGTCGGTGCCGCGCTGCCCGTCGGCGCCGTGGTCGCCCAGCTCGTCGCCTCGCTGCGCGCCCAGGGCGACGGCGGACTGGACCACTCGGCACTGCTGCGCTCGGTCGAGCGCCTGTCGGGTCAGCCCGTCCAGGCCTGATCGGCCGGGCCCCGCCGGGCCCGGCAACCAGAGACTTCCGGATGGCGTCGGCGCTGACACCTGTCCTGTCGCGCCCAGGCGTCGGCGCCATCCGGAATACCAGACTCCCAATTTCAACAAACTGTTGACGTCGGGTTCGGGGCGTACTTACGCTCCTGGAGCCCCGAGCCGTCACAGTTCAGCAGCTCAGCAGCTCCCGTACGGAAGGTCGCCCCGACACCATGACGCAGCGTGTGCTTACGACCGAGTCAGGCGCCCCGGTCGCCGACAACCAGAATTCTGCCAGCGCCGGCCTCGGTGGCCCGATTCTCCTCCAGGACCAGCACCTGCTGGAGAAGCTGGCCCGCTTCAACCGGGAGCGCATACCGGAGCGCGTGGTCCACGCCCGCGGCTCCGGCGCATACGGCTACTTCGAAGTGACCGACGACATCACGGCGTTCACCCGCGCGGACTTCCTCTCCGAGATCGGCAAGCGCACCGAGACGTTCATCCGCTTCTCGACCGTCGCCGACTCGCTGGGCGGCGCGGACGCCGTACGCGACCCCCGCGGCTTCGCCCTCAAGTTCTATACGGACGAGGGCAATTACGACCTGGTCGGCAACAACACCCCGGTGTTCTTCATCAAGGACCCGATCAAGTTCCCCGACTTCATCCACTCGCAGAAGCGTGACCCGTTCACGGGCCGTCAGGAGCCGGACAACGTCTGGGACTTCTGGGCCCACGCGCCCGAGGCGACCCACCAGGTCACCTGGCTGATGGGCGACCGCGGCATCCCCGCCTCGTACCGTCACATGAACGGCTACGGCTCGCACACGTACCAGTGGACGAACGCCGAGGGTGAGGCCTTCTTCGTCAAGTACCACTTCAAGACGAACCAGGGGGTGCGCTCCCTCTCCAGCGAGCAGGCCGCCGAACTCGCGGGCAAGGACGGCAACTCGCACCAGACGGACCTGCTCCAGGCCATCGAGCGTGGTGTGAACCCGTCCTGGACGCTGTACGTGCAGGTCATGCCGGCCGCCGAGGCCGCGGACTACCGCTTCAACCCGTTCGACCTGACCAAGGTGTGGCCGCACGCGGACTACCCGCTGCAGCGCGTGGGCCGGCTGGTCCTGGACCGTAACCCGGACAACGTCTTCGCCGAGGTCGAGCAGGCCGCGTTCTCCCCGAACAACTTCGTGCCCGGCATCGGCCCGTCCCCGGACAAGATGCTCCAGGGCCGGCTCTTCGCCTATGCGGACGCGCACCGCTACCGGCTGGGCGTCAACCACACCCAGCTCCCGGTGAACGCGCCGCGCACCGCGGTCGTCGACAACTACGGCCGCGACGGGCTGCACGCCACGCGCAACGGCGCGCGCCACGACAAGAACTACGAGCCCAACTCGTACGCGGGCCCCGCCCAGACCGACGCGGCGCTCTCCGCCCCGCTCGCGATCCACGGCTGGACCGGCACCCACGCGGCGCCCGCCCACACCAAGGACGACGACTTCTTCCAGGCGGGCGAGCTGTACCGGCTGATGTCCGAGGACGAGAAGGGCCGCCTGGTCGCCAACATCGCCGGGGGCCTCTCCCAGGTGACCCGTGACGACGTGATCGAGAAGAACCTCGCCCACTTCCACGCCGCCGACGCCGACTACGGCAAGCGCGTGGAGGAGGCCGTCCGCGCCCTGCGCGAGGACTGAACCTCACAGCGAGGGAGGCCGCCCGCCCGCGAGGGCAGAGCCTCCCACCGAGCCCTGCTCGCGCCGCGAATCCGGATGAGGGATGTCATGCGGCGCGGGCAGGACGAGGTCGCGGCGGTTGTGCGATGCCAGTGCGGTGGTGGGGGCAGGTGGGTCTGCTCGTCTCCTGACCTGAAGGGGACGAGGGCTTCCGGCCCGATCGCCGCCGCCGCGACCCCTGTTCTGTTTCCCGGGTGTTTTGTTTTCCCGTGCCAGGGCGCGGAGTACGGATACGGTCCCGTACTCTGCGCCCTTCTTCGCGTGCCGGGCGGCGCCCGCGGTGCCGGCCGCCCCGCCGCAAGGGTTCCGTGCTCGGACGCCGGACGGGGCCGGCCCCCATGGCCGTGGCCCCCGCCCCGGGGAGTCGGGGACGGGGGCCACGGTCGGACCGGCAGGCCGTCAGGATGCCGTCAGCGGGCGGATCGCGGTCGGGGCGTGGGACGGGTCCGTCGCGATGTCCTCGAACTCGTTGACGGACGCGATGTCCGTAGCGCTCATCGCGATGTTCGTCACGCGCTCCAGAATGGCCTCGACGACCACCGGGACCCGGAACTCCGCGGCCAGCTTCTTCGCCTCCTCGAAGGCCGGCAGCAACTGGTCCGGCTCGGTGACCCGGATCGCCTTGCAGCCCAGGCCCTCGACGACCTTGACGTGGTCGACGCCGTACACGCCGAGCTCCGGCGAGTTGAGGTTCTCGAACTCCAGGTTGACCTGGAAGTCGATGTCGAAGTTGCGCTGCGCCTGGCGGATCAGCCCCAGGTAGGAGTTGTTCACCAGGACATGGACGTACGGGATGCGGTGCTGTGCGCCGACCGCCAGTTCCTCCAGCATGAACTGGAAGTCGTAGTCGCCGGAGAGCGCGACGACGGAGCCGTCCGGGTCGGCCGTGGCGACACCCAGCGCGGCCGGGATGGTCCAGCCGAGCGGGCCCGCCTGGCCGCAGTTGATCCAGTGGCGCGGCCGGTAGACGTGCAGCATCTGCGCACCGGCGATCTGGGAGAGGCCGATCGTGGTGACGTACCGGGTCTCGGGGCCGAAGGCCCGGTTCATCTCCTCGTACACCCGCTGCGGCTTCAGCGGCACGTTGTCGAAGTGCGTACGGCGCTGCAGCGCGGCCCGGCGCTCCTGGGTGGACGCGGCCCACTCCGAGCGGTCCTTGAGCTTCCCGGCGGACTTCAGCTCGCGCGCCACCTCGACGAACAGCTCCAGCGCCGCCTTGGCATCGGAGGCGATGCCGAGGTCGGGGGCGAAGATCTTGCCGAGCTGGGTGGGCTCGATGTCCACGTGGACGAAGGTGCGGCCCCGGGTGTAGACGTCCAGCTTGCCGGTGTGGCGGTTGGCCCAGCGGTTGCCGATGCCCAGGACGAAGTCGGACTCCAGGAAGTTCGCGTTGCCGTAGCGATGCGAGGTCTGCAGGCCGACCATGCCCGCGTTCAGCTCGTGGTTGTCGGCGATGATGCCCCAGCCCATCAGGGTCGGGACGACCGGGACACCGGTCAACTCGGCGAATTCAACGAGGAGTTCGGACGCGTCGGCGTTGATGACGCCGCCGCCCGCGACGAGCAGCGGGCGCTCGGAGGCGTTCAGCAACTCCAGGGCGCGCTCGATCTGCTTGCGGGTCGCGGCGGGCTTGTGCACCGGCAGCGGCTCGTACAGATCGGGGTCGAACTCGATCTCGGTGAGCTGGACGTCGATGGGCAGGTCGATGAGGACCGGGCCGGGGCGGCCGGTGCGCATCAGGTGGAAGGCCTGCTGGAAGACGCCGGGGACCTGGGCGGCCTCGAGGACGGTCGTGGCGGCCTTGGTGACGGGCGCCGCGATCGAGGCGATGTCGACCGCCTGGAAGTCTTCCTTGTGGAGCACGGCGGTCGGCGCCTGGCCGGTGATGCAGAGGATCGGGATCGAGTCGGCGATCGCGGAGTAGAGGCCGGTGATCATGTCGGTGCCGGCCGGACCCGACGTCCCGATGCAGACGCCGATGTTGCCCGGGCGCGCCCGGGTGTACCCCTCCGCCATGTGGGAGGCGCCCTCGACATGGCGGGCGAGCGTGTGATGAACCCCGCCGGAGGCCTTGAGGGCCGCGTAGAAGGGGTTGATCGCCGCGCCCGGCACACCGAA
This sequence comes from Streptomyces sp. NPDC057543, assembly GCF_042801895.1. NCBI lineage: Bacteria > Bacillati > Actinomycetota > Actinomycetes > Kitasatosporales > Streptomycetaceae > Streptomyces > Streptomyces sp. NPDC057543. The sequence continues at coordinate 7,889 of NZ_JBHVFF010000122.1, forward strand.
CGCGTTGCTGACGCCTTCGCGCTTGAGGATCTCAACTGCCGCTCGGGCAGCGGTCATTCGAGGCATTGAGTGCTCCTGCTCGGACCTGGTGGATTCGGGCTCTGTCGCGCCACCTGAGAGCACCAATTCCGTCTTAGTTTCCACATTGCGGAAATTTGATTCTGTTATACGGAAGTCAATCTAAAGCGCGGCCGGGCGGCCGTCAAGAGAGTCCGCACGCGGCGGACCGATGCGCACGCCGGTCCGCGAAGTACGCCAAGTCACTGCCCGGGACCTCGCTCGTGATGGACCATGGAGGGACGGAGCGGAGTCGGCCCGCATCGGTCGGCTCCGGCGTGTCGGGGCGCGCCGAGGCGGCCCGTCGCCGGGGCGGGCGCCCGGGGCCGGAGGGAGACCATGATGGAGTCGGTGCCGATACGCTGTCCGGCCTGCCGCCGCGACCACGCGTACAGCACGCCGGTCTATCCGTGTCCGTGCGGTGCGCCGACCGCCCCGCCCGTGCTGCGCGGCGCCCCGGTCGTACCGATCACGCACCGCACCTGGAACGACGACTGGGTGACGGTGCGCTGTCGTGACTGCGGGCGCCTCGACCAGTGGCCGCAGCCGGAGCTGTGCTGCCCGTGCGGGACGGTGCTGCGCATACCGGTGCGGCCGGTGACGGCGCACGACGACACCGCCGCCCCCGGCGACGGCCCCCGGTCCGCCCGGCCGTCCCACATCCCGCTGCCGCGCACCGCGCCGCCGCCCAGGTCGGCGTTCCGGCCACGGCCGATCCGTACCGCACGAGACGCGGTCGCCGGCGCCGCCCTGTACCTGAAGTGGCTGGGCTACCACGACGTCGTGCAGCCTGCGGAGCGCTCCCCCGCGCGGATCGACCTGCGGGCCACCGGGCTGATCGCCCAGGTCGACGCCACCACCCGCTCGACCGCGCTGCGCGACGTCGAGTGCCTCTGGCTGCACGCGCTGACCGCGTCCGCCAGGAGCGTGTTCTTCTCACTCGCGGGCTACGCCAAGGACGCCGAGGCACGCGCGGACGGGCTCGGCATCCCGCTCTTCACGATGGAGCTCACGGGAACGCCGCAGCCGGTCAACGCCCCTGCGGACGAGCTGATCAGCACCGGCGCCTGAGTCCGCCCGGCCTACACGCGCGCCATACTGGCCGCATGCGTATCCGTACCGCCCGCCGCTCCGATCTTCCGCTGCTGCAGGACATCGAGCGCGCCGCCGGCGAACCGTTCCGCACGCTCGGCATGACCGCCGTCGCGGACGACGATCCGCCGCCGCTCGACCTGCTGGACGGCTACCGCCGGGCCGGCCGTGCCTGGGTGGCCGTCGACGACGACGACCGACCGGTGGGCTATCTGATCGCCGACCCGGTCGACGGCGCGGCCCACATCGAGCAGGTCTCCGTCCATCCGTCCGTCGCACGGCGCGGACTGGGCAGCACGCTCATCGACCATCTCGCCGGGTGGGCGGCCGACGCCCGGCTGGACGCGCTCACGCTGACGACCTTCTCCCACGTCCCGTGGAACGCCCCGTACTACACCCGCCTCGGCTTCCGCGCGCTCGTGGAATCCGAACTCACCGACGGGCTGCGGAAGATCAGGACGGAAGAGGCGGAACACGGCCTGGACCGCTGGCCGAGGGTCTGCATGCGCCGCGAGGTCCCGCGCGGCGAGCACGACCCGCACCTCAGTGGAACCGGCCGGCAACAGTGAGTGTAATCGGTCACGTTCGAGCCAGGGGCCACAAATGTTCGGACCGTTGTCAGTGGCGGGCCTTAAGGTAGGGCCATGGTTTTAACTCCACGGCAGATCCCGCCCACCGACCCGCAGCGCACGACCCGACCGACGCACCCGTCCGCCGCCGAGGCGAACGAGGCGATACGGGCATTGGTCGACGCGCGAGCAGGCCAGGACTGGTCGTCCGTGGAATCCGCTGCCTACGAGGTGCTGCTGATCGAATGGGCGGCCGCGACCCGGGGCATGGCCGGCGGCATCATCGAGGCCGCCTGACCACGCCCGGGGCGATCCGGTCCTACCGGCCGTAGCGCTCCCTCAGTTCGATCTTGCGGACCTTCCCGCTGACCGTCATCGGGAAGGTCTCCAGGATCCGCAGCCGCCGCGGGATCTTGTAGTGCGCCAACTGGTCGCGGCAGTAGCCCGAAACGTCGTCCAGGGTCGGCGGGTCCGCCGGGTCCCTCGGGATGACGCAGGCCAGGATCTCCTCGCCGTACTTCTCGTCCGGTACGCCCACCACCTGCACGTCAGCGATCTTCGGGTGGCCGTGAAGGAACTCCTCGACCTCACGCGGATACACGTTCTCGCCGCCGCGGATGATCACGTCCTTGATCCGGCCGACGATCTGCACGTAGCCGTCCTCGCGCATCACCGCGAGGTCCCCGGTGTGCATCCAGCGGCCCGCGTCTATCACCTCCGCGGTACGCTCCGGCTGCTCCCAGTAGCCGAGCATCACGCTGTAGCCCCGGGTACGGAGTTCGCCCGGCGTGCCGCGCTCCAGGGTCACGCCGGTCGCCGGGTCGACGACCTTGACCTCGATGTGCGGCATGACGCGGCCGACCGTGCCGGTGCGGCGTTCCAGGTCGTCGTCGCGGCGGGTCTGGGTGGACACCGGCGAGGTCTCCGTCATGCCGTAGCAGATGGACACCTCGTCCATGTGCATCTCGGCGACGACCCGCTTCATCACCTCGACCGGGCAGGGCGATCCGGCCATGATGCCGGTGCGCAGCGAGGAGAGGTCGTACGAGGCGAAGTCGGGAAGGTTCAGCTCGGCGATGAACATGGTGGGGACGCCGTAGAGCGAGGTGCAGCGCTCCTGTTGCACGGCGGCCAGCACCGCGGCGGGCTCGAAGGAGGGCGCCGGGATCACGATGCAGGCGCCGTGCGAGGTGGCGCCGAGGTTGCCCATGACCATGCCGAAGCAGTGGTAGAAGGGGACGGGCAGACAGATCCGGTCCTGTTCGGTGTAGGCGACCAGCTCCCCCACGAAGTAGCCGTTGTTGAGGATGTTGTGGTGGGAGAGCGTGGCGCCCTTGGGGAAGCCGGTGGTGCCGGAGGTGTACTGGATGTTGATCGGGTCGTCGCAGGACAACTCGGCTTCGCGCTCCGCTAGTTGGCTTTCCGTCACGGATGGTGCGGCGGCCAGCATTTCGTCCCAGGAGGGGTCGCCGATGTAGTGCACGGCGCGCAGGGCGGGGCAGTCGCCGCGGACCTGGTCGACCAGGCCGCGGTAGTCGCTGGTGCGGTGCGCGAGCGAGGCGACCAGGAGCGAGATCCCGGCCTGCTTCAGTACGAACTCCAGCTCGTGCGCCCGGTAGGCCGGGTTGATGTTGACCATGATGGCGCCGATGCGGGCGGTGGCGTACTGCACGAGGACCCACTCGGGGCAGTTGACCGCCCAGATGCCGACCCGGTCGCCCTTGGCCACCCCGGACGCCATCAGCGCACGGGCCAGCTCGTCGACCGACGCGCCGAACTCGGCGTACGTCCAGCGTCGCCCCGACGCGACGTCGACGAGCGCCTCGCGTTCACCGAAGGCCGCGACCGCGCGGCCGAGATTGGCTCCGATGGTGTCGCCGAGCAGCGCCGTGGTCCCGGTGCCGTGCGCGTAGGACGGCTCCTGGGCCCGAGGGCCTCTCGTTTGGATCACGCCGGGCTCGCGTGCCCCGGCGACACCGGCCCCTCGCGCGTGGGAGAGCTCGCTCATCGCAGATCCCCCTCGTCGTACTCGGTGCCGGCGCCCCGAGCCGTGCGCTCGCGCAGTTCGATGCGGCGGATCTTGCCGGAGACGGTCTTGGGCAGCTCGGCGAACTCCAGCCGGCGGACCCGCTTGTACGGGGCGAGGACCGCCCGGGAGTGCTCGAACAGGACCTTCGCCGTGTCCGGTCCGGGCTCCCAGCCCTCCGCGAGCACGACGTACGCCTTCGGCACCGCGAGCCGTACCGGGTCGGGGGCCGGGACGACCGCCGCCTCGGCGACCGCCTCGTGCTCCAGCAGGGCGCTCTCCAGCTCGAACGGCGAAATCTTGTAGTCGGATGCCTTGAAGACGTCGTCGGCACGGCCGACGTAGGTGATGTAGCCGTCCTCGTCGCGGGAACCGATGTCACCGGTGCGGTAGTAGCCGCCGGCCATGGCCTCGGCGGTCCGGTCCGGGTCGCCGTGGTAGCCGGTCATCAGGCCCACCGGGCGGTACGACAGATCGAGGGAGATCTCCCCCTCGACCGCGCCGGGCCGGCCGGTGACCGGGTCGAGGAGCTCGACCTTGAAACCGGGGCTGGGCCGCCCCATCGAACCGGCCTTCAGCAGCTGCCCAGGCGTGTTGGCGACCTGAACGGCGGTCTCCGTCTGGCCGAAGCCGTCCCGGATGGTGACGCCCCAGGTGCGCCGCACCGTCTCGATGACCTCCGGGTTCAGCGGCTCACCGGCCGCGACGACCTCGCGCGGTGGGGTCTTCAGCTGGGAGAGGTCGGCCTGGATCAGCATCCGCCAGACAGTGGGCGGCGCGCAGAAGCTCGTGACGCCCGAGCGGTCCATCTCGGCCATCAGCCGGCCCGCGTCGAAGCGGGTGTAGTTGAAGATGAAAACGGTCGCCTCGGCGCTCCAGGGCGCGAAGAGGTTCGACCAGGCGTGCTTGGCCCAGCCGGGCGAGGAGATGTTGAGGTGGACGTCCCCGGGCTTGAGGCCGATCCAGTACATCGTCGACAAGTGGCCCACGGGGTAGGAGACATGGGTGTGCTCGACGAGCTTGGGGCTGGCGGTCGTCCCCGAGGTGAAGTAGAGCATCAGCGGTTCGTCGGCGTCGGTCTCGCGGTCCGCCTCGAAGGTCTCGGGCTGCTCGTCGGCACCGGTGTACGACAGCCAGCCGGGCACGTCCGCGCCGACCGAGATCCGGGTGTAGTCACCGGGCACCTCGTCGAACTTGGCGGTGTCGGTGTCCCGCACCAGGGCGTGCCGGACCCGGCCACGCTCCACCCGGTCGCGCAGGTCGACCGGGCCGAGGAGCGGGGTGGCGGGGATGACGACGGCGCGCAGCTTCATCGCGGCGAGCGCCGTCTCCCACAGCTCGACCTGGTTGCCGAGCATGACGAGGATGCGGTCCCCGGCCCGTACCCCCTGCGAGCGCAGCCAGTTCGCGGCCTGGTTGGAGCGGGCGGACATCCGGGCGAAGGACACCTCGGTGCGCCCGCCGTCCTCCTCCACGATGTGCAGGGCGGTGCGGTCGTTGTTCTCGGCGATGGCGTCGAACCAGTCGAGCGCCCAGTTGAAATGGTCGGTCCGGGGCCAGCGGAAGCCCTCGTAGGCCGCGTGGTAGTCCTCACGGTGTCGCAGCAGAAAGTCCCGGGCGGCCCGGAACGTCTCCGTCGCGCTGGTTGCCGACATGTGCCCTCCTCATTGCGGACCGGACCGGTCGTTTAACATCATGTAAACAGTGACCCAGGTCTCACCACCCCCGAACGGGGGTGGTGCGGCGAGCGGGGGCCCTGGAGCCTGCCGGAGCCGGGCAGGACCGGGCAGAGAGGCGGCAGCGTGCCGGAATCCGTCGACGCGGTGGAAATGCAGGCGGCGCTGCTGCGGCTGCGCCGGACCAGTGGGCTGCCCGTGGCCTTCGGGGGGCTGCTCTCGGATTCCCGTCATGCCCGGATAGCCGAGCTGAACGGGGCGCAGACCACCGCGCTGCGCGGGCTCGTCATCTCGGCGGGCAGCGGGCTCGGCGGCAAGTCGATCGCCCTGTCCCGGCCGTGTGCGGTGACCGACTACCGCTCCTCGCGCCACATCAGCCACGAGTACGACCTGGCGGTCGCGGCGGAGGGCCTGCGTTCGGTGATCGCGGTGCCCGTCGTCGTACGGCGCAAGGTGCGCGGCGTGCTGTACGGGGCGCTGCGCGAGCCAGTCACGCTCGGGGACCGTACGTTCGACGCCGCGATGGCCGCGGCCCGTGATGTGGAGCAGGCGCTGGTCGTACGGGACGAGGTGCAGCAGCTCCTGGCCGTGACCCGGGAACAGGTCACGGACCCGAGAGCGGCGCCGGAGGCGTGGGAGGACGTCCGCGAGGCCCATCGCGAACTGCGTGCCCTGGTCGCGAAGGTCGTCGACCCGGCGCTGCGCGACGATCTGCTCGCGGTGTGCGGGCTGCTCGCCTCGGCGGCCGGGACCCGCGCGCCGAAGCCCCGCGGGGTGCACCTGGCGCCGCGCGAGGTGGACGTGCTGGCCTGTGTGGCGGCGGGGACGACGAACGCGGTGGCGGCGGAGCGGCTGGGGCTGCGCCCGGAGACGGTGAAGGGGTATCTGCGTTCGGCGATGCGCAAGCTGGGCGCACACACCCGGCTGGAGGCGGTGGTGGCGGCACGGCGTGCGGGGCTGCTGCCGTGATCCCGGCGCCGCCGGACGCGTAACTCGACGTAGCTCGTCACCCGAAGTCGATGAACGTGGCGAACCGGATGTCGTACGCGTTCGTGTCGTCGGCCACCGTCGTCATGGTGGAGAGCATCCGTACGGCCTCTGCCGTGACGGCGTCGCGATCCGCCGGGGTCAGCCTGCCGAGCGGCTGCACGGTGAGGGCCGTCTTCTCCGCTCCGGTACCGAGCCGCCAGATCGCCGCGAGGAATCCGTCGACCAGCACCGTTCCGTACGCCTGGTTGCCGTTCCCGTTGCGCCCCCGGTACTGCGGCGGGATGACGCGTGTACGGTCCGCGTGGCCGAGCAGCACGTTGTCGAACTCGGGCAGGAAACGCGGCGGGGCGGGGGTGTCCTCGTCGGGGCGCGGGGCGTCGGGCAGGTCGAAGAGCTCGGTACCGTTCTCGTCCCGGAAGGTGATGAGCCGCGGCCGCAGCCGTTCGAAGACCTCCCGCAGCCGGGTCAGCCCGGCCCATGTCTGCATGTCCTGCACGGAGGCGGGCCCGAAGGCACCGAGGTAGCGCAACAAGGTGGCATCAGGTGCGGGAACCGGCTCCGAAGGGCTGCCGAGCCAGTGTTCGGCCGTGGTCAGCGCGACCTGGCCGCTCCTCCCCCACACCCCGCGCGGGGTGACCTGGACCAGCGGCAGCAGACAGCGGGCGGCCACGCCCAGCGACTGCGGGTCGGCGTCGGGCCACTCCACGAGCAGCGCCTCGCGGATCTCCTTGGGGGTACGGGGCCGCTCCTCGACGAGCTCCCTGGCGAGCGCCCCGAGCCGGTCCAGCTCCACCCCGACGAGCCCCTCGCGGAAGGTCCGTAGCTCCCGGTCGCGCGCCGCCTGGACGAGCGGGCGCAAGGTGAGCGCGTCGGCGGCGGTGTGCAGGTGGATGGTGGAACGCATGGTGACCATACGGACCACCTCACGGGCCTCCATCAGTTCCGCGAGTTCGGCGGGGACGAAGCCGTCGAGGCGGGCGAGGAGCTGGTAGTACGGCGGCTTGGTGTTCTGCGCCTGGAGACCGACCAGATGCTCGACGGCGTCCTTCGCGGACATCGCGGTCCGCCGCAGCAGCAACTGCCGCTCCAGCGTGGCGCGACCCAGTGCGCGCGGAGAGAGCACGACCGGTGCGACGGGGTTCTTCCTCGGGGCGGGGTTCGCCTTCACGGTGGTGCTCTTCTTCGGGGCCATGGACGGGACGTTACGGGGACTTGCGGACACGTTCGGTCCTCATCGGCTGCCGCGCTCCACTCCGTACGCCCGCTTCGTACGCCCCGCCATGCCGTCACGCCGCCGCACCCCGGATCGTGGGCCCGCCGCCCGCATCATGGGTCGGTGATCAGCGTCCTGTTCGCCATCCTGACCGCGCTCAGCAACGGCGCGGCCTCCGTGCTCCAGCGCCGGGCCGCGCGCACCGTCCCCGACACCGAGGCGATGCGTCTGTCGCTGATCGGGCATCTGCTGCGCCAGCGCTTGTGGCTCGCCGGTATCGGCCTGGTGATCGTCGCAGCCGTCTGTCAGGCCGTGGCGCTGGCCACCGGGCCGATCGCCGTGGTCCAGCCGATCTTTGTGATCGAACTGCCGGGAGCGCTGCTCATGGCCGGATTCGTGATGCGGGTCCGGCTGCCCCGGTCGATCTGGTCCGCGGTGGCGGCCGTGACCGTGGGCCTGGCCCTGGGCATGGCCTCCGCGGCCCCGGGCGGCGGCAGCACGTCCGTGCACGGAGCGGCCTGGGTGCCGACGCTGATCCTGACCGGCGCCTTCGAGGCCACACTGATCGGCGCGGCCCTGAGCACCCGCGGCAACCCCCGGGGCACGCTGCTCGGTCTCGCCGCCGCATGCGGATACGCGCTCACGGCCGCACTCATGAAGGACGCCATGGCGCAGCTCGAAGCTGCCGGTGGCGGAGCCGTGACGCTCCTGACGTCCTGGCAGCTGTACGCCACCGCCGCGGCCGGAGTGGGCGCGCTGTTCCTCCTCCAGAACGCGCTCCAGGCGGGCACCCTGGTCGCCGTCCAGCCACCGCTCACCCTCGGTGACGCACTGATCAGCGTCCTGTACGGGGTGACATTGTTCGGCGAGCATCTGCGCACCGGCTGGTGGGTGCTGCCCGAACTGATCGCACTCGCCCTGATCACCGTGGGCTGCGTCGAGCTGGCCCGCTCCCCCCTGGCGTCCGGAACCGCGCCGCCCGCGCGCAGGGTCAGGTGACCTGGTCCGGCGTTTCCCCGGATCGGGTCGCGCCGCCCGGACACACAGGGCTATTCTCCGGTCGAGCCATGTGTGGCGACGGGCAAGGGGCCCGATCATTTCTTGCATTTCTTGGGGGTTGGTGTGGTTTCTGGTCGCGTGGTGCGGTTCGACGGCGCACGGGGATACGGTTTCATCGCGCCGGATCACGGCGGTGAGGATGTTTTCCTCCATGTGAACGACATGTTGATCCCGGAGTCCTACGTACACACAGGTACGGCGGTCGAGTTCGAGATCGAGGACGGTGACCGGGGGCTGAAGGCGTCGTCCGTCCGGCTCGCCGAGGGTCCCGACGGGAAGCCACTGACGCCTCCGAGGCCCGTCGCGGCCCATGGTTCCGGATCGGCGGACGACGACACCCTGTGCGATGTGCTCAGCGCGTCCGAGTACACCAAGGAGGTGACCGACCTCCTGCTGGAGTCGGCGCCGACGCTGACGGGGGCTCAGATCCTGCAGATCCGGAGCGGGTTGCTGCAGTTCGCCAAGAACCACGGCTGGACCGAGGGCTGACGGCCGCACTCCGACCGCCCCGTACCCGACGAAGCCATGAACGACCCGGGGCCGGCCCGGCCACGATCCACCGGACCGGCCCCGGAACGGGCCCGCGGGCGGTTCAGACCCTCGATTCACGCACCACCAGTGGGGTGCCGAGCACCTGGTGTCCGCCGGTGGCCAGCATGCGCACCTCTCCGCGGTCGCTGATCTCCGCACGCACGATTCCGGTCTCGTCCTCGTAGATCGGGTACCCGCCCGCGCCCGACTGCGACGTACGCCGCACAGTCACCGTGTCGTCCTCCACGGCGGACGCCTGAAATACCAGCTCGTAGCTCTCCGGGTAGTCCATGGCGATTCTCCCGATACGGATGGGGCAGGACATGATTCCACCTGCCACTTCCATCGTCCCCCCGACCGGCCCCCGGCGCCCGGTCTGGCGGCCCACGGCTGCGGGCTCATGCCCGGGCAACCTATCCTGAAGCCATACGGGCGGTTCGACTGCATCAGGGCGCATACCGCACACATACCGCATGTACGCCCCCTTTCCCCCGAGTCGCGTGTGCGCCGTGCACGACCGGGATCCCCGAGACCGGGAAGGGACTGACCATGAAGGATGGCGACATGGGAGACGATGTCTACCAGCCCCAGGAACCGGAGGCCTCCGATCCCACCGAGCAGCTCGACATCGAGGACACCCTGGACAACCGGGGGCTGATCGACCTCCTCGACGAGGGCTACTCCCCGCCCGAGCGACCGTGGGCGGTGGAGGACCAGGGCACCACGGCCGCCGAACAACACAGCGGCGAGCCGCTGGAGAGCCGTCTGGCCCGGGAACTGCCGGAGGTCACCGAAGCCGCGGGGGACGACGTGGGGGACCTGTCCGACGGTGACGGCGAGCTCTGGGACGCGGAGGTCGGTACGACACGCGCCGGCCGTCTCACCCGGCAGCTGGACATCAACGAGCCGGACACACTGACGGCCGAGGACGTCGGAATCGACGGAGCGGCGGCATCGGCCGAGGAGGCCGCCATGCATGTCGTCCGGGACAGCCAGATCTGAGGAGGCGCCTGTTTCTTCCTCCTGCACCGATTCCCGGACTGCACCGGTTACCCGCTCCACCGAAATCCTCCTGCACCGATGCTCAGCAGCCCGTTCCTCTGCCCCGCCGCATGACTTCGGAGGTAATCGACGCCTTCCGCGCCGTCGGACATCGTGTTCCTCACCAGCACACGGGAGCCCGGCCCAGGGACCGGGACGCGAGGAGAGGACAGCACGATGACCGCATACGAGGACGCCGTTCAGCGCTACTTCGTCGCCTGGAACGCGGCCACCCCCGAGGACCTGGAGAAGGCTGTGGCGGCCGCCTTCACCGAGACCGCCACCTACACAGACCCGCTGGCCGATGTGCGCGGCCACGAGGAGCTCACGGCCACGATCAACGGGGCCCATGAGCAGTTCCCCGGGTTCGAGTTCCGGCTGACCGGCACCCCGGACGGGCACCACGACATCGTGCGCTTCAGCTGGGAACTGGTCTCCACCACCGACGGCTCGGCACCCGTCGCCGGGTCGGACGTGCTCGAACTCGCCGACGACGGACGCATCGCTACCGTCAGCGGCTTCCTCGACCGGGTACCCGGAGCCTGACACCGGACCCGGAACCGAGCCCGATCCCCACGGCGGTCCGGGTGGCCGAACCGGCCCCCGGATCGCCCCGTCGTCAAGCGGCTCCTCAGGCCTGCCCGTCGAGGAACTTCCCGCCCTCCAGAAGGGTCTTGAGCGACGAGAGGATCATGACCCAGCCGCCACTGACACCCTCCAGCATCTTGCTGCCGGGGCTGTCGAACCCGTCGTGGGTGATCGTCAGCTTGACGCCCATCTCCGGCACCTCGGCGGGCTCGATGTCGAAGGTGACCTTCGACCGTTCCTGAACGGCCTTCTCCCACGCCTCGTCCGAGGCGAAGTCGAACATCTCGCGGTGCATGGGCTGCAGGGTGTGCCACGTGTACGAGAGCCGCTTGCCCGGCTCCGCCACCAGAACCCGCTGACCGACCTCCTCGAACTCGCCGTCCGGGGACATCTTCCAGCGGACCGGCGCGCCGACCTCCCACGTCGAATCGGGACCGTGACCGCCCATGTAGATCTTGATGAACTCGGGGTCGGTCAGCGCCTGGTAGAGCTTCTCGGCGGTAGTCCGGATATAGATGACGTAGACGAACTCGGGCCTGTCCATGGCCGTTCCTTCCAGGGTCTGTTTGAGGTGGGACAGTGCGCCCAGGCGGTGGCGTTCGTACCGGCCGATCCAGCGGTCGGCGACCTCCTGGACGGGCAGCGGGTTGAGGTAGTGCAGCTTCTCCCGGCCCCGGCGCACCGCGGTGACCAGCAGCACCGATTCGAGTACCGCGAGGTGTTTGCTCACCGCTTGCCGGCTCATGCCCAGGCCCTCGCCCAATTCCCGCAAGGTCTGGCCGCCCCGCGCGTTGAGCCTGTCGAGGAGTTCCCGGCGGCTCGGATCGGCGAGCGCCTTGAATATCGCGTCCATGGTCGCCATCGCGTCACCGTCGTCCGTTCGTGTCCCAGGCGCCCATCATAGGCAACCTATTGGTTGCATGTCGAACACGGCGCGCGCCGCCCCGCACTTCCGGGCCGACGGGCAGTCGGGCAGTCGGACCGACCACCCTCGGCGCTTCCGGGTCGCCGGAGCGAATTCTGGAATTAACTTCTGATGTCTTGTCACGGCCGGTTCTACGCGCATAGCTTTTGCCCTCACCACACTTCGGGAGCAGCCCACCGTGCACATATCCAGACCTCGTTCCGTTCTGCTGGCCGGCGCCGTCGCCGTGACGCTCTCGGCCACCGCTCTGCCTGCCGCCTTCGCGGCTCCGTCCTCGACCGCCGTGATCTCCGAGGTGTACGGCGGCGGGGGCAATTCGGGTGCGACGCTCACCCGCGACTTCATCGAACTGGCCAACGCCGGCACCGCCGCGTACGACCTGTCCGGTTTCAGCGTGCAGTACCTGCCGGCCGCCCCGTCGGCCGGCTCGCTGTGGCAGGTCTCCGCGCTGACCGGGTCCGTCGCCCCCGGCGGCCGCTATCTCGTCGCCGAGGCCGCGGGCACCGGCGGCACGGTCGCCCTGCCGACGCCGGACGCCACCGGCACGGTCGCGATGGCGGGCGGCGGCGGAACCGTCGCGCTCGTCTCCGGCACGACCCCGCTGACCTGCAAGACGGCCGCCGACTGCGCGGCCGACCCGCGGATCGTGGACCTCGTCGGCTACGGCACCGCGGTCGTACGAGAGGGCAGTGGCCCCGCGACGGGGGCGTCGAACACCTTCTCGGTGGCGCGCGGCACGTCCCTCGCCGACACCGACGACAACGCCGCCGACTTCACCGCGGGCGTCCCCACGCCGGTCAACTCGGCCGGTCAGACCCCCGGCGGCTCCGACCCGGGTGACCCGGGTGACCCCGGCGGCCCGACCGAGCCCGGCACCGTCCGGATCCACGACATCCAGGGCACCACCCGGGTGTCGCCGCTGAACGGCCGGCAGGTGACCGGGGTCCCCGGCATCGTCACCGGCGTACGGACCACCGGTTCGCGCGGCTTCTGGATCCAGGACACCGCGCCGGACGCGGACGCCCGGACCAGCGAGGGCGTGTTCGTCTTCACCGGCTCCACCGCCCCGGAGGTCGCCGTGGGCGACTCGGTGCTGGTCAGCGGCAAGGTGGACGAGTACTACCCGTCGACGACCACCCAGTCGATCACCGAGATCAGCGCCCCGAGGACGACGGTCCTGTCCTCGGGCAACACGCTGCCGGCCCCGGTCGTGCTCGACGCGGCCTCGATTCCGGACGCCTACGCTCCGTCGGCGGACGGCGGTTCGATCGACTCGCTGGCCCTCGACCCGTCCGCGTACGCCCTCGACCTCTACGAATCGCTCGAAGGCACCCGGGTCCGGATCTCCGACACCCGGGTGACGGGTGCGACGACCGCGTACGACGAGGTCTGGGTGACCGTCAAGCCGGACGAGAACCGGACCGGGCGGGGCGGCACGCTGTACTCCTCGTACAACGACCAGAACACCGGCCGTATCAAGGTGATGTCGCTCGAGCCGTCCAAGCCGGTCCCCGTCGCCGACGTCGGCGACGTGCTGTCCGGCGCGACCACCGGTGTCGTGGACTACGCGTCGTTCGGCGGCTACAACCTCCAGGCCACCGAACTCGGCACGCTCACCGACAACCACTTGCAGCGCGAGGTCACCCGGAAGCAGAAGGGCAACGAGCTCGCCGTCGCCACGTACAACGTGGAGAACCTGGACGCGCTGGACGAGCAGGCCAAGTTCGACACCCTCGCCAAGGGCGTCGCGGTCAACCTCTCCTCCCCGGACATCGTGTCGCTGGAGGAGATCCAGGACGACAACGGTGCGGTGAACGACGGCACGGTCGGCTCCGAGGCGACGCTGAAGCGGTTCACCGACGCCATCGTGGCCGCGGGCGGTCCTCGGTACGCGTGGCGCTACATCGCCCCCGAGAACAACAAGGACGGCGGCGAACCCGGCGGCAACATCCGTAACGTCTTCCTCTTCAACCCGGAGAGGGTCGACTTCGTGGACCGCGCGGGCGGCGACGCGACCACCGCCGTGACCGCGGTGAAGACGAAGAAGGGAGTGACGCTCTCGGCGTCGCCCGGCCGGATCACCCCGGCCGACGCGGCGTGGGCCGACAGCCGCAAGCCGCTCGTCGGCGAGTTCCGCTTCCACGGGAAGCCGGTCTTCGTCATCGGCAACCACTTCACGTCCAAGGGCGGCGACCAGCCCCTGCACGGCCGCTACCAGGAGCCGAAGCGCAGCTCGGAGACCAAGCGGGTGAAGCAGGCGACGGAGGTCAACACCTTCGTCAAGTCGCTGCTGGCCGCGGACGATTCGGCCCGGGTCATCACGCTCGGCGACCTCAACGATTTCGCGTTCTCACCGACGATGGACGCGCTGACCAACGGCGAGGTGCTCAAGCCGCTGATCACCACCCTGCCCGCGAGCGAGCAGTACAGCTATGTGTACGAGGGCAACTCGCAGACGCTGGACCACATCCTGACCAGTCCCGGCATCCGCCGCTTCGACTACGACGTGGTGCACATCAACGCGGAGTTCGCCGACCAGGCGAGCGACCATGACCCGCAGGTCGTGCGCGTGGACGTCAACGCGCAGGGCAACGGCGGGCACTGACCGCCGGGCCCGCGAAGGCCGCGGGCCGTTCGGCGTGGGTGGGGCCGGACCTCACCCACGCCGGGCTCCGGCCCCTGCCCCGGGCCGCCCCGCACGCACTCGGCAGCACCGGACGCGCGCCCGCCGGCCGGCGCGGGAGGGCCGCCGGCCCCGGCGCCGACGATGGGGAGCAGGAGCTCCTCCAGCGCCATTGAGTCCGGCCGGAGTTGACGGACCGACGCCTCGGGCCGGACCTGCGGGACGTCCAACACACCTCCCGTGGTGAGGGTTTCACCCGTTGGACCGACCGGCAATCGGGGGCGGTCTAAACTCCGCGATCATGACGACAGATCTGCCGATAGACGCGCTCCGGGCCGACGAACCGGCGCTCTTCCCGACGATGTCCACGATGCGCGCCATGCGCCGCCTCAAGCCGGATCCGGTGCCCGCCGAGACGCTGGAGCGGCTCGTACAGGCCGCCGTGTGGGGCCCCAGCGGCGGCAACATGCAGTGTTACGAGTACGTGGTGGTGACGGACCGCGAGGTGATGGCGCGCCTCGCGCCGCTGTGGAAGCGGTGCGTCGACGCCTATCTGGCGACGACCGGGAAGTACGCGCCGAAGGGCATGGACGACGCGGCGTACGGCCGGATGGTCGCCGCGATCGAGTACCAGCGGGACCACTTCGCCGATACGCCCGCGCTGATCATCCCCTGCTACCGGTTCCCGGAGCCGCGGCTGGACGAGGAGGGGCTGCTGGCCTCCGCGCAGGCGCTCGGTCCGGCCGGGACCGAGCACATGATGAACGTCCAGACGCGCTTCCAGGCACTCGCCGAGGGTTCCTGCGTCTACCCGGGCGTGCAGAACATCCTGCTCGCCGCACGGGCGCTGGGGCTCGCGGCGAACATCACCATCTGGCACCTGATGCTGGAGCAGGAGTGGAAGGCGGCCCTCGGCATCCCCGAGGACATGCGCACCTTCGCGGCCATTCCGGTCGGGTGGCCGCAGGGCAACTTCGGTCCGGTCCGGCGCCGCCCGGTGGCGGACGTCATCCACCGCGACCGCTGGTAGGACGG
>NZ_JBHVFF010000123.1:0-22924 GCF_042801895.1 Streptomyces sp. NPDC057543
CCCGGGTCCATCATGGGGTGATGTGTCAGGCGGTCCGGGGTGGCGGTCGGTCGGCCCCGGCCGCCAGATCCTGGAGCAGCGCCAGGTCGGCGTGGTCGAGGCCGGCGATGATGTGCCGCCCGGGCCCTGCCGGTACGGGGATCAGCGACGGCACCACCAGGATCGGGCAACCGGCCGCCTCCGCGGAGGCGGCGCCCACCGCGCTGTCCTCGACAGCAACACAGGCGCGCGGCGGCACCCCCAGTGCCGCGGCGGCGGCAAGGTAGGGGTCGGGGGCCGGCTTGGTGCGCGGGGTGTCCTCGACGGTGATCGTGATGTCGAACCGGTGTCGCCCGATGGTCGTCAGCACGGTGTCCACCACGGCGCGCGGGGAGGCGGATACCAGCGCGATGGGGATGTCCGCCTCGCGAAGCGCGTCCACCAATTCCAGGGCGCCGGGTCGCGGCACCACCTGCGTCGCGACCCGGTCCGCGAACTCTCTCAGGAGCTCGCCGGCGAGGTGCGCCACGGGTGCCCGCCCGCCGGTGGTGCGGTGCAGGTGGCCCGCGGTGTGCTCGACGGATCGGCCGAGTACGTCGGGTGTGTCAGCCTCCCCGAGGGCGTATCCGAGGCCGCAGGCGACCGACTCGACGGTGTCCCACCAGACCCACTCGGTGTCCACCAGGGTGCCGTCCATGTCGAAGAGGACGGCCTGCAGCCGGACTGGCTCGGTGGTGTGCGGAGGCAAGGATTACTCTTCCGGTTGAAGTGATGTGGCGTCAACGAACATTCCGTGAGGTGCGGCGGGAGTCCACCAACACCGGTCGGTCGGGGAGGGCCACGGAGACCGCCGCACCCGCGCCGAGCGCGGCCGCGTCGGGTGTGGACAGGTCGGCCTTGATCTCGGTGCCGTCGGCGAGCCGTACGATCAGCCGGGTCATCGCGCCCAGGAAGGTCGTCGCCACCACTCTCGCCCCGCCGTCGGCGTCGGACCGCACGGCAACGGCCTCGGGCCGCACCAGCACGTCCAGCTCGGCGCCCGCCGCCGCCCCGCCCGCCACCGGAAGCCGACGGCCCAGCACCTCGACCTTGCCCTCGCCGGCCGCGCGGCCGGGCAGCCGGTTCATGGTGCCGACGAACTCGGCGACGAACGCGGTTGCCGGGTACGCGTACAGCTCCTCGGGTGGGGCGCACTGCTCCAGCCGCCCGTCGCGCATCACCGCCACCCGATCGGCCATCGACAACGCCTCCTCCTGGTCATGGGTGACGAAGAGAGTGGTGATGCCGAGGTCCTGCTGGAGCCGGCGGATCTCCTCGCGCAGCGTCAGCCGTACCTTGGCGTCCAGTGCCGACAGCGGCTCGTCCAGGAGCAGCACCCGCGGCCGCAGCGCCAGCGCACGGGCCAGCGCGACGCGCTGCTGCTGGCCGCCCGACAATTGGTGCGGGTAGCGGTCGCCATGGTCAGGAAGGCCGACCAGCTCCAGCAGCTCCGCAGCGCGGGCCCGCCGCTCGGCCGCGCCCGCCTTGCGGATCCGCAGCCCGAAGGCGACGTTGTCGCGGGCATTGAGGTGCGGGAAGAGACTGTACGACTGGAAGACCATGCCTGCGTCGCGGCGGTGCGCCGGCACCCGGGTGACGTCACGGCCGTCCACCAGCACCTGCCCGGATTCGGGCTGCTCGAAGCCGGCGAGCATCCGCAACGCGGTGGTTTTTCCGCAGCCGGACGGGCCCAGCAGAGCGAGGAGTTCACCAGGCCGTACCGAGAGGCTCAGCCCGTCGAGAGCCATGGTGGTGCCGAAGGACCGGCGCAGTTCGACGAACTCCAGGGCGGCGCCGGTCTCCCGGGCCACTGTCGGGGTCCGGTCGGTCGAGCCGAGGTCGGTCATATGTGGATCGGTCATGCGGAGACGACCCCCTTCCGGGGAGTACGAGCGGTGCGGCGGCGTCCTCCGGCCGGCGCGAGTAGCAGCAGGAGCAGCCAGGTGAGCAGCAGGCTGAGCACCGACACGGCCACCGACAGCTGGGCGTCGGCGCCTGCGATCCCGGCGATCCACACCGCGAAGGGCTGGAAGCCGAGCAGCTGGGCGACGGTGAACTCGCCGAGGACCAGGGCGAAAGTGAGGAAGGACGCGGCCAGCAGCGGCGCCCGCAGGTTGGGCAGCACCACCTGCAGCACCGCCTGCGGCCATCCGGCGCCGCAGTTTCGGGCGGCCTCCACCAGGGTGCGTACGTCGATCGTGCTCAGCCCGGAATCCAGCGCCCGGTACACGAACGGCAGCGCCATCACCGTGTACGCGAGCACCAGCACCACGGGGAAGCCCGGGTTCTGGATGGCAACGAAGGTCGCGAAGAACGGGGTGCGCGCCAAGTGGTCGGGCGCCCACTTGAGGACGGTGCTGATCCCGGCTGTCAGCGCGACCGCGGGCACTACCAGCGGCAGCGAGCACACCACCTCGAGCACCGGGCGGAGCCGGGGCGCTCCCAGCCGTACCGCGAGCAGTGCGGGCACCACCAGGAGCAGTACCAGGGCGATGGTGGCGGCGGCCAGTTCGAGGGAGAGCAGCAGGCCGTCGCCGAAGCCGTCGGCGCCGAGGATGCGGGTGTACGCGCCCAGGGTGAGGCCCTGGCCGGGGACGTCCACGGTGAAGACCGCGGAGGCGGCCAGCGGCCCCAGGAAGTACAGTGCCGCGCCCGCGAGGACCAGGCCCCGCCAGACGCGCAGGCGGTTCAGTCGAGCCATCGGGCACTCCGTCGCTGTAGGGGTCGGTACACCGCCATCACCAGACCGGCCACCAGGACCATGTCCAGGCTGAGCGCGAGCGCCGTATTGGCCTGGCCGACCAGGACGTTGCCGGAGAGGGCGTCGGCGATCTGCAGGGTGACCAGCGGCACCGAGCTGCCGACCATGGCCGCGGCGGTCGCATACGCGGCGAAGGCGGTGCCGAAGAGCAGCACCAGGCCGCCGAGCAGCGACGGGGCCAGCACGGGCAGTGCAACGTACCGCCAGTACTGCCAGGTGGTGGCGCCATTGTTCTGCGCCGCCTCACGCCACTGGACGCGCAGGCCGTCGAGCGCGGGCACGACGGTGAGCACCATCAGCGGGATCAGGAAGTACAGGTACGTGATCACCAGGCCCCAGAAGCTGTACAGGCTCCAGCCGTGGTCGGTCAGGTGCAGGTGCTGTGTGATTACGCCGGCGTTGCCCAGGGTGGCGACGAAGGCGAAGGCGAGCGGCACCCCGCCGAAGTTGGCCAGTACCCCGGAGGCGGCGAGCACCGCCTCGCGCAGCGCCCGGAACCGGGCAGTGACCACGGCCTGCGCGATCAGCAGCCCGAGCACTGCGCCTGCACCTGCGGAGACGGCGGCGAGTTTCACGCTGCCGCCCAGTGCGGTCAGGTAGGCGCCGTGCAGCGAGGCGCTGAGGTTTGCGATGGTGTAGTGCGAGGCGCCTGTCGTCGGGTCCTGCGCGGTGAACGCGCCGTTCAGCATGGCCAGCGCGGGGACGCCGAAGCACAGCGCGGTGAAGGCAAACAGTGGTACGGCCGCGAGCGCGGCCGCCGAGCGACGGCGCGGTCGCGGGGACGGGCGGGAGAGTCGGGATGCGAGCCGGGGCCCGGGCGGAGCCGGTTCCGGGCCCCGCACCGTGGCGTTAGCCCCCCCGCCAACGGGCACGACAGCGGGGGAAACCGTGGCGGAGGAGTCGGCCATGGGCTGGGTCACCCGGCCACGGCCTTGCCCCAGCCCTGGGCCACGACCTGCTTGGCCTTGTCCAGCTGGGCGTCGGTCGGGAAGGAAGGGGTGCCGGTAACCGGGGGCAGATGGGCGGCGGACGTGCTGTCGACCGTGCCGCTCCGGGTCATCGAGGGCATGAGCGCCGGGCGGGCGTAGCCCTTCAGGAAGAGGTTCTGGCCCTCGGCGCTGTAGAGGTACTCCTGCCACAGCCGGGCGGCCGCCGGGTGCGGGGCGTCCTTGTTGATGGCCTGCGAGTAGTACTGGGCGTACTGGCCGTCGGTGGGGATGACCACCTTCCAGTCCACGCCCTTGATGCGGAACTCGTCGGCGTAGCCGGCGTTGAGGTAGTCCCAGTCGATGCTGATCGGGGTCTCGCCCTTCTCGACCGTGGCCGGGGTGGTCTCCACCGGGTTGTAGTTGCCGGCCTTCTTGAGTTTCGCGAAGAAGTCCAGGCCGGGCTGGATGTCGTCGAAGGAGCCCTTGTTCGCCAGGGCTGCGGCGAAGACGCCGCCGAAAGCGGAGCCGGACTTGGTCGGATTGCCGTTCATGGCGACCTGGCCCTTGTACTGCGGCTTCAGCAAGTCGGCGAAGGTCTGGGGGCACTCCTTGACGCGTTTGGCGTCGCAGCCGATCGAGACATAGCCGCCGTAGTCGTTGTACCAGCGGGCCTGGGTGTCGCGCTGCGTGGACGGGATGTCGTCGAAGGCCGTGACCCGGTACGGGGCGAGCAGCCCCTGCTGCGCTGCGCTGAGCGCGAACGACTGGCCCAGGTCCACCACGTCCGGGGCGCGGTCCTGACCCTTGCGCGAGGTGATGGCGTTGATCTCGTCCTGGCTGGCGCCGTCCGGGTTCTCGTCGTTCACCTTGATGCCGTACTTCTTGGTGAATCCGTCGATCACGGCGCCGTAGTTGGCCCAGTCGCGGGGCAGAGCGATGGCGTTGAGCACACCCTCCTTCTTGGCTGCCGCGACCAGTGCGTCCATACCACCGAGGTCCTGCGCCGAGGTGGCGGTGGCGGCGTGCTGGCCGCCCGTGCTGCCGGTCGCGACGGAGTCGGGTGCCGAGCCGCAGGCGCTGAGCGCGAGCGTGGCTGCGGTCAGCAATCCGGCAAGGCCGGCTGTTCGCACAGAGAGCAGGTTCACAAAGTCTCCCGAGGGTGCATGAGCCGCCCGGGAAAAGGATCGGGTGCTACCCAAACCCAGGCAACTTGTCCAAACAAGATGCCCCAATTAGGTCGGAGCGCGATGACCTTTCGATGAACGGAGAACAGATGCTCACTCTCGGTTTGAAGGCTCTTTGAGACGATGCGGGCCGCGCGGAAGTGCGGTCTCTGCTGTGTGCAGGACGAGCGTGCCCGGTGCGGCGGGATCGCCTACCCTGTGTGCACACGCCGGTGCCGCGCAGAGCGGAGACGGTATCGAGGATGAGGGGGCTGGGTGTGGCAGCACGGCACGAGCAGATCGCCGACGAGCTGAGGCTTGCGATCGACCGCGGCGACTACCCGATGGGGGGCCGGCTCCCGACCGAGGGTGAACTCGCCGAGCGGTACCAGGTATCCCGCGGCACCGTCCGCCAGGCGCTCGCAGCCCTGGTGGCCGAGGGGCTGGTCGGCTCACGACAGGGCACCCGACGGGTGGTGCTCGGCGCCCGCCGAAGCCAGAGCTTCACCGAACTGCGCAGCTTCGCCCAGTGGGCGCGGGCGGCCGGACACAACGCCACCGGAAGCGTCGTCGAGACCGCCCGGCGCCCGGCATCCCCCGAGGACGCGCTGCGCCTGCAACTCCCCTCCGGCGCAGAGGTGTTGTACGTCCTGCGGGTGCGTGGTCTGGACAGGCAGCCGGCCCTGCTGGAGCGCACCGTCTACGCCGACTGGATCGCGGACGCGGTCGAGCGCATCGAGCCCGACTGCGAGTCGGTCACCCAGCGGCTGCTCGACGAGGTGGGCGTGGTCTTCGCGCACGGCGAGCACGTCATCGACACACTTGCGGCGGGCACCCGCGACGCGGAACTGCTCGGCGTACGCCGCGGCAGCCCGCTGCTGCGGGTCCGCCGGGTCACCACCACCCACACCGGCCGCCCCGTGGAGTGGTCCGACGACCGCTACCGGCCGGGTACGGTCACCTTCCGCATCCACAACTCCATCGGTGTCAACCCGCTCGTCCGCCAGCCCGGCGAATGACCGCGACGTGGTCCTTCAGCGGCGAAAGCCGCCTGCGGCGTCCGCGGCTCCCTTCGGGCCTGCCCGCGGTTCTGCCCCATCACCCGTGCCTCGTCGCCCACGCCGCCGCCCACGCCCCACCGCGCCGAACTCGTCGTCGACGCGCTCGACATGGCCCGCTCCTCCTCGCCCTCCCAGACCCTGTGGGGCTCGTAAAGTCATCGCTGCTGGTGGGAGCCCGCGTGCAAGGCCCTCGGTGGTGGCTGGGATGCTGCACTGCGGATGCCGATTAATCATCCGCCCTGATCAGGCGGCATGTTGATACTCGCGAAGGGTTCCGCCGAGTCAGTCTCGTCGGCCGATCTCCAAGTGCTTGATCTGCCCTGGTTCGGCGGTCGGTGTGGGCAGCGGGCGGAGCGGAGCGGCTTGCCCCAGAGCCCGGTGGGGGCGATGGCCGTTGTAAAACGACTCGAACTCGCGCAGGGCGTGGAGTAGGTGCCGCTGGTCCCATATGAGGGTGCGGTCCAGCAGCTCACGTCGACAGGTTTGTATCCATCGCTCCGTGATCGAATTCATCCTCGGCATCCGGATACCGCTGAGGATGACCTCCAGCCCTGCCCCTGCCGATAACCTCATCCGCCCTGGTGGGAACCGGTGTACGGTGATCTTTGGGATGGCGGGCGCGGCGCCCTGCGTCGGCGCGCTCTGGCAGAGATGATGATCACCCGGCATCATGATCGGTCGAGCTACTGAGACTGGCGTACCTGGGCGTGACAAACGCGTTAGCGATGCTGCGACTGCTGCCGATGAGCGACCGGGACAAGGACGCGGAAATCCTGGCTCTACGCCATCAGACCACGGCGCTGGAACGGCAACTGGGCGGGCAGCGAGTGGCGAGCGACCGGGCGTTCCTGGCGGCGTTACTGCACCGTCTGCCATCCCGGGTGCTTCGCGGGGTGCGGTTGGTGGTACATCCGGACACGCTGCTGCGCTGGCACCGTGATCTGGTCGCCCGCCGCCACGCGGCCCGGTCTCGGCCCAAGCCCTCGGGACGGCCGCGGACCGTGCGCTCAATCCGGCTCCCGGTGTTGCGGCTCGCGCGGGCGGTGTTCGGCATAGCCACGGGGGTGGGCGAGGCAGCGAAGCGCTCTGGCAGGTGCCGAGAGGCGCGGTAGGTGAGGCAGGCTTCGAACCAGCGGCCTTGACCGCCGTTTGCCACCAATCTTGAGTCTTTTGCTCTGGCGACCGCGACATACTGCGCGTATCGGAGGCGTGCATCGGTGAGGCTGTCCGATCCGTTGGGACCGCCCCATACTTCGTCGGCGTTCAAGTCGTCCTGGCCGTCGTCTTCCCAGCCGCATTCGCGGCAGATCTCCCACTCGACGCGGGCTTCCAGGGTCGGGAGCTTGCAGCAGGGGCAGGCGTATGGACCCTCGCCCGCCGGGCATGCCTCGCGCAACTCTCCGGGTGTCATCACGCCTTGAGTGTCGCATTTCCTGCGACAGCAGCCGCGCGCAGCGGCATCACAGGCTGTCGAGGAGCGCGAGGATCTTGTCGGTGTGCTGGTAGCGGTCCGGGCGGTGACCGGTGCGGTGAGGGCGAGGGCCTTCTCCTTGATGGTCATGTCGGCGTGGACGTAGGCGCCGGTGGAGACTACACAGCGTGTGCGACTTCAAGAGTCCGATCGACTACAAACGCGAGTACTGGGCCGGCCTCACCGTGGGGTTGGCTGCATAGGAAGGACTCCACGATCCAAGGGGATTGACACAACGGCTTCTCTCCATCTGGGCATGAGGGCGACCCGCTCAACTTTATCGGCCGCCCGTCAGCGGTAATACGCTTGCGCACCCACCGCACCTGCCGTAAGTCACGATCCGACAACGAGGTAAATTCCGGCGAACAGTCGGGAAACGCTTGGCTTTTCACGTGTGAGACCGCTTGTTGTGTGCGTGTCTACGCGCGTATCTTGAGCCGACTTTCGATGCTTCTCCCTCAGAACCCGTACATCGCAAATCCATACCTGACGTCCGCAAGCACGTCCGCAAGAAAGAACTCACCATGTCGCCTTCCATACCCCCGGCCCTGCGCGGCCGACGTGCCACAGCCATTGCCATTGCTCTGCCCATCGGTCTCGCCGGGTCGCTCATCGCGCTGCCGTTCACTGCGCAGGCGACCGCGTCCTCGGACGCCGTCATCTCCGAGGTCTTCGGCGGCGGCGGGAACGCCGGTGCCAGTCTCACCAATGACTTCATCGAGCTCGGCAACGCCGGCGACGCCCCCTTCGACCTCACCGGCTGGTCGGTCCAGTACTTGAGCGGCTCGCCCACCGGCACCTCCAAGTGGCAGGTCACCGAGATCAAGGGAGCCATCCCGGCCGGTGGCAACTACCTCGTCGAGGAGGCCAAGGGCGCCGGCGGCGACACCGCGCTGCCCACCCCCGACGCGGCCGGCACCATCGGCATGTCAGCGAGCAGCGGCACCGTCGCGCTCGTCCACTCCACCACTCCGCTGACCTGCCTCACTGCCGCCGACTGCGCCGCGGACAGCAGCATCAAGGACCTGGTCGGCTTCGGCACCGCCGTCGTACGGGAGACCTCGCCCGCCACCGGCGCCGACAACACGCACTCGGTTCGCCGCGATGCCGCCTTCACCGACACGGACAACAACTCCGTCGACTTCTCCGGCTCGACGCCGAGCCCGCGCAACAGCGCCGGTACGGGAGGCGACGGTGGCGGGGACCCGTCTCCCACCCCCTCGCCCACCGACACCACCCCCGGTGACGTACGCATCCACGACATCCAGGGCGCCACGCGGCTCTCCCCGTACGCGGGCAAGAGCGTCACCAACGTCCCCGGCGTGGTCACCGCGGTCCGGGCCACCGGTACTTCGCGCGGCTTCTGGATCCAGGACACGAAGCCGGACAGCGACCCGGCCACCAGCGAGGGTGTCTTCGTTTTCACCGGCTCTTCCACCCCGCAGGTCAAGGTGGGCGACTCGGTACTGGTCTCCGCCAAGGTCACCGAGTACTACCCGGGCGGCAAGGCCTCCGGCTCGCAGTCCGTCACCGAGCTGAGCGGCCCGACGACCACCGTCCTGTCCTCCGGTAACGAGGTGCCCGAGCCCGAGGCGATCGACGCCAAGACGCTGCCCGAGGCCTACGCGCCGAACGCGGACGGCGGCAGCATCGAGCCCCTCGAGCTGGAGCCGTCCAAATACGCCCTGGACTGGTTCGAGTCCCGCGAGGGCATGCTGGTGCAGGTCAAGGACACCCGGGTGGTGGGTGCCACCAACAAGTACAACGAGACCTGGATCACCACCAAGCCCGGGCAGAACCCGACCCCCAGCGGCGGTACGGTTCTCACCGGCTACAACGACATGAACTCCGGTCGCCTGCTGGTCGGTTCGCTGACCGCTGACCAGCTCAAGGCCAATGTCGGTGACACTCTCACCGGTACGACGACCGGCCCGCTGGACTACGCCAACTTCGGTGGCTACAACATCCAGGCCACCACCGTCGGCACGGTCAAGTCCGGCGGCCTCAAGCCGGACGTGGCGAAGCCGGGCAAGGCCAACGAGCTCTCCGTCGCCACGTACAACGTGGAGAACCTTGCCCCGCAGAACCCGCAGAGCAAGTTCGACCAGCTGGCCCAGGGCATCGTCAAGAACCTCGCCGCCCCGGACGTCGTGAGCCTGGAGGAGATCCAGGACAACAACGGCGCCACGGACGACGGGACGGTCGCCGCCGACCAGACGCTCGCCAAGTTCACCGACGCCATCAAGAAGGCCGGCGGCCCGGCGTACGAGTGGCGCTCCATCGACCCGGAGAACAAGACCGACGGCGGCGATCCCGGCGGAAACATCCGTAACGTGTTCCTCTTCAACCCGAAGCGCGTCAGCTTCGTGGACCGTCCCGGCGGCGACGCCACCACCCCCGTCAAGGTCGTCGACAACGGCAAGAAGGGGATCACCCTGTCGGCCTCCCCCGGCCGTATCAACCCGACGTCCGATGCCTGGAAGAGCAGCCGCAAGCCGCTGGTCGGCGAGTTCACGTTCCAGGGCCAGCAGGTCTTCATCATCGGCAACCACTTCAACTCCAAGGGCGGCGACCAGCCGACCCACGGCGTCTTCCAGCCGCCGACGCTGGGCTCCCAGACGCAGCGCCTGTCCCAGGCCAAGGAGGTCAACGCCTTCGTCTCCAGCCTGCTCGCCAAGGACAAGAAGGCCAAGGCCGTCGTCCTCGGTGACATGAACGACTACCAGTTCTCCACGCCGCTCACCACGCTCACCCAGGGTGGTGTCCTCACCGACCTGATCAACAAGCTGCCGGTGGGCGAGCGGTACAGCTACGTCTACGACGGCAACTCGCAGACGCTGGACCACATCCTCGTCACCCCGGGGATCCACAACCCCGGGTACGAGCTGGTCCACGTCAATGCGGAGTTCTCCGACCAGACGAGCGACCACGACCCGCAGGTCGTTCGCATCAAGTAACGCGACGATCCCAGTGATCTGTGGCGTGCACGCGTTCGACGTGTGCACGCCACACGTGCGTTCAGGCCGCTCAGCGCGCCGTAAGCACTGAACCCGGGATGGGTGCGGATCCTTATGAAGGGAAAGGCGCGTGCCCGGACAATCCGGTGCCATCGAACGAGCACCCCGGGACCTGGCGGACGGCCCGTCCTCCTCGGCTACCGGGCCGTTTGCTTGGATCAGCGCATGACGGATTGGTCGACCCTGGAAGACGCGTGCGGCTCTGCCGAACACGTGCCGGAGCTGCTGGAGAGGTTCGCAGCAGACCCGGACCACGCCTGGTCGGAGCTCATGGATCATCTGTGTCCCCAGTTGGACACGGCGTTCTCGGCCAGCTTCGCGGCACTGCCGCGACTGGCACGGCTGGCGTCCTCCTGCGTCCCGGAGAAGCGGCAGAGCGTGCTGCTGGAAGCCGGGGCGATCATGGCGTGCGCTCCCACCCCGACCGGGACTGGCACGGCGCCTATGCACCTGCAATAGCAGAACTTCACCGGCTCGCCGACCAGGGCTTGCGCGCAGCCCGTGGCAACGAGAGCTACCTCTATCTGCTGCAGGCATTGCTGTCCTTCGAAGGCGTCGAGGTGTGGGACCGCTGCCTGGACGGGCTGTACGCCGGCGAGTACGAGGTCAGCTGTCCGTACTGCGGAGTGGACCTCTTCATCGTGATCAGCCCGCAGAGCGGCTTCTCCGTCACCGACGACTACTCGCTCAGGGAAGTGGAGAAGGCACCCCTCACGGCGATCCGCGCAACCGAACTGGATGGCCTGGGCAGGCGACTCCATGACCGGGCCAACGAAGACAGTCAGAAGCGAATAGCCCGTTGCCTGCTCTACCTGTTCGGACACGGCCAGTGCCCGGACTGCGCAACCGTGTTCTCCGTGCCGGACCGTGTCACCGCCAACTGGTGACATCGTTCAGCACCGCCGACGCACAACTCCCCAGCTCCACTCATCCCTGCAGAAAGGCTAACCATCCAGGACCCGAAGCAACCGACACATTGAACCGCCGACTTGTATGGGGGTAGCGGGGGACGAACCGGGGCAATCCGGCGCTGCGGAAACTGGCCGTCCGGCTGGAGGAGGTGGTCAGATCGGCGAGTGCCTGGGACGTTCCCGCGGCGGCTTCACCACCAAGATCCACCTCGCCGCCGAGGGACGATGCCGCCCCCTCGCCTTCGTCCTGACACCCGGACACTACGGTGACGGCCCGCAGCTCGAGAGCGTGTTGGAGCAGGTCTCCGTGCCCCGCACCGGATTCGAACGGCCCCGCACGCGCCCCGACCATGTCTTAACGGACAAGGCCTACACGTCCCGGAAGAACCGCCGTTACCTGCGACGACACGGAATCCGGCACACCATCCCCGAACGTCTCGACCAGCAAAGACACCGGCAGAACCGAGGTGCTCAATGCGGCCGACCCACCGGGTTCGACAGCGAACACTACAAGAAACGCAACACCGTCGAACGCACCATCAACCGGTTGAAGGGCTTCCGCGCGGTCGCCACCCGCTACGAGAAACGCGCCTACATCTACCTCGGCACCGTCACCCTCGCAGCCCTCGTGATCTGGCTACGAACATGATCCGAGAAACAGTGCCTAGCAACGTCGTTGCGCACGTCCCGCTAGTGTCGCCGTTTGGTTGGGCTGCTGAACGACGCCCTCGCACAGATCCCCGACGCTCACCGGTACGGCACCCAGATCCTGGTTCGCGCCGACAGCGCCGGATTCGGCATCCCACGACCCTGTCCCACAGATACCAAGTGATCCACCACCGGATGGTGTCCCGCCATGGGTGCAGCCGATCTTGCCGGTGACCTTCACCGTCGCTCGGCTGCGACTACGCGGGGGCGGCTACGCCTGCCAGGTCGCCCACTCCGAGTTCTTCAACACGGGGCGGCAACCGAAGGGTTTCGGATCACAACGACCCAGGCTGGGGCTCCTCGCCATCGTAGGCCGCCAGCGCAGCCTGGCGGCATTCCAACAGGTCGCCAAGGTCCTCGTGGGTCACGTGCTCCTGGGTCAGTGCCACCATGGCCCTGGCCTCGACCGAGGCCCAGGCGTGCCGGGCACGTTTGTTGGCGCGGCGCCTGGCGTCGCTGCGTAGGAAGCCCGCTCCCGCCGCGAACCCGGCAGAGGCCAGAGCGGCGAGGGCGGCGGGAACGCGCACGTCCGCCGAGGCCAGACCTGCCGCTCCCGCCGTGCCCGCGAGCAGGGCCGCGGGGAAACCGAGGGCGATGTCTGTCTTGGCCCAGAACTCGGCCCGACGGTAGGCGAGATTCCTCTGGTGCGTCGCCTCGTCTCTCAACCGCTCGATCTCGGCACGCAGGCGGTGCGCGAACCCGTCCGGGTTCAGGCGCGTGGTTCCATCAGAGGAAGTGGCCATAGAGGCATTCCAACACGCCCGCACCAGAATGTACTTGGCGAGCCCGGACAGCCTTCGGGCGCGGCGGACGTGAGCTTCCCACAATGGTGTGCCGCCAAGTCGTGTTGCGGTGGCAGGACATCACTGAACGCGGCATCCGTATCCATCACCGCACCTACGACCACGATCTGCTAGGCCCTTACCGGGGCCAGGACCCCGAAGTAGCGGCCCGGGCAGGGAAATGGGAAGCCCACACCAACCCGCACGACGTTCGCCAGATCTGGGTCCGGCTCCCCGACGGGAAGCTCTCCGAGATCCCGTGGATCCACCGTGAGCACGCCCACCATCCGTTTAACGACAGCACCTGGCAGTACCTCCAGACCATCACCTCTCATCGTACGGACCACGACCAGTACGAGGCGGACCTCGCCGAAGCCCTCGATCAGCTCATGCGCCGCGCCCATACCGGACACGCCACCTCCACCGAACAGCACCTGATCACCCGCGCCGCCCCGCCCGGACGTCCCTGCTCGCGAAGCGGACCCCAGACAGCCCGCAGCACCCGGACCAGACTTCCGATGAGACGGTTCCCGGAACAGACGACGACAGTCTCGACGACACGCCGGATGAGCCATCGAACCCGGACCAGGACACCGGTGAGGACGAGGACGGCCCGCCGAACGTCCCGCACACCGGGTACGGGTTCCGCCCGAAGACGAGCCCCTATGGGTCACCGCGCTGCGGCAGAAGAACGAACACCGGGCGCAGCGCCTGTTCAACCTCCCCGACGACTGGGATCTTCCCGACACCGGCTGACCGCGACCCGATTGCCCCGGTACGGTGACCCCTGTACCCCGGATCAGCGCTCTGGCCCGGGGTACAGCCGTATCCTCGCCAGGACCCCCAGCCTGGTCCTGCATCCTGAGCCCATGGCCGACACTTTCGATCACGCCCCGCAGGTGTGGAACGCCGCACAGCTCCGCGACGCGCTCAAAGACCTGCCCGACGACACCCCCATCCACATCGGTGTCGCGGAAGACCTCGGCGACTGCGACGGGTACCGGGAAGGCGTCCTCGTCGATGCCCACCGCGTGGAGAACTGGTGGCCGGCCACCTTCGACGCCCCGGAGCGCACCGAGACGGAGAAGGCGATCACCTTGTTCGCCGACTGGACGGCCAACGAGTACGACCTGCTCGGCTGAACCCCCGGACTGTCAGTACCCGCTGCAAGACTGGCATGGCGGGCTGCGATCATTCTGGACCGCAGGGCTGCCGCGCCATCCCACGACGTTCGCCCCGCCGACTCGTCTTCAAGGTGCTCCGCGCCGCGCTTGAGACTACATCTCAAGCCCTTTTCTGGAGCCCTCATGCCTGCCGATCACTCCCGCAAAGCAGCCATCCGCCAGCGCATGGCTGAGACCGGCGAGAGCTATCACCGCACCGCCAAAGCCGTTGATCACGAACGGCTCAAGGCTGTTCTGACGACTCCTCCGTGCGGTGTTCCAGGTCATGACTGGGGATGCGAGTCGTTGTCCCGAACTGGACCTTTTCAAGCACGACTGCTGGGGGTGTCGGCGTACACGTGAACGTCCCCAGCCTCGTACGGATGAAAAGGGACAGTTGCTGATGCGGTGAGACCTGTTGCTCCGCACTCTGCTGCTTGGTCGATACGGGCGGCGGAGGGGGCTGGCAGCGGTCTTGAATCCGCAGCGCTGGCTGGAGCTTCGGCGCTTTCGCGGCCTGCTGGAGTCCGGGGCGATGAGCCTGTCGGAAATCGCCAGGGAGACCGGGCTGGACCGCAAGACGGTCCGCAAGTACCTGTCGGCGCCGGGGCCGGCATCCCCTCCGCGTCGGTCGCCGAGCGGGCGGTCGCGGGCGAGGGTGATTGATGAGTTCGGGCCGCTGATCGACTCGATGCTCCGGGCCGAGGTTCTGATGAAGGCCGCGGTCATTCACGAGCGGCTGGTCCAGGAGTTCGGCTTCACCGGGAACTATCAGCGGGTCAAGCTCTATGTTCAGACGGCCCGGCCGAGGATCGCCGAGGAACTCGGGATCACGCCCAAGGAACTGGCGGGGATGCACCGCAGGTTCGAGGTGATTCCAGGGGCCCAAGCCCAGGTCGACTGGGGAGATGAGGGCAAGATCCTCGCCCACATGGGCATCGCGAAGGTCTACTCCTTCCACATGACGCTGTCGTACTCGCGGGACCCGTTCTGCTGCTTTACCACCAGCCAGGACCTGCAGACGTTCTTCGACTGCCACCGCCGGGCGTTCACGCACTTCGGCGGGGCGCCGATGACTATCGTCTACGACCGGACCAAAACAGTCGTCCGCCGGCACGTCGCCCCTGGTGAGGCGGTCCCGCTGCATCCGGAAGCGGTCGGCTTCGCCGGCCACTACGACTTCGATATCGACGTGCTGGCCGCCTACCGCCCGCAGGGCAAGGGCCGGGTTGAACGGCAGGTCCTGATCGTCCGCGACCACGTCCTGTCAGGCCGGTCGTTCTCCTCTGTCGAGGAGATGGACGCCGCTTTCACGGCCTGGGTGCCCGTGCGGCGGGCCCAGATCCACAAGACCCATCGGGAAGTCATCGCGGAGCGGGCGGCGCGGGATCACGCGGCTCTCAAGCCGCTGCCTCCGACTGCGTATCTGGTGGCCGAGCGGCAGCTGCGGCACGTCGGCAAGGACTGTCTGGTCGCCTTCGACGGCAACCTCTACTCGGTGCCGGCCCGCCGAGTCCGTGCTCGCCAGCTGGTCGAGATCCGGGCAACGAAGTCCCAGGTCATGCTGCATGCCACTCTCGCCGACCTCCACGGCAGCACGCTGCTGGCCACCCACCCCCGGGCCATCGGCCGCGGTGCCCGTGTCGTTGACGAGTCCCATTGGGACGGCCTGCCCCCCGGCAAGGGCCGCCGGACCACCACGGGCGACGTCCCGGTCCAGCCTCACCGCGAACAGCTGCGGGGCGAGGGATCTGGCCCGTTGCAGGCCCTGCTGAACCGAGCCGCAGCCACCCGCATCGAGGTCGGGCGCCGACCGTTGTCGGTCTATGACGAGCTGACCGGCACCCGGCCGTTCACCACCCATCGAGCGACGAAGGAATCCTCTTGAGTGAGCTGACCGGCAACCGCATCCGCACCGCGGCCGGGAAGCTCGGCCTGCCCCACCTCGCGGAAACCATCAACGAGTTCACCCGGCGGGCAGACGAGGCGAAGATGGGCTACCTCGACTTCCTCGACCTGGTCCTCTCCGAGGAACTGGCCGTCCGCGACGACCGCCGCTTCCGCCAGGGCCTGCGGCTCTCCCGGCTGCCGCACCACAAGACGCTCGATGAGTACGACTTCTCGTTCCAGCCCGACCTCGACCCGCGCAAGGTCAAAGACCTGGCCACCCTCTCATTCGTCGAGGCCAAAGCGAACGCCGCCCTGCTGGGGCCGCCCGGGGTCGGCAAGACACACATCGCCGTCGCCCTGGCCGTCGCGGCCTGCCGGGCCGGCTACTCGGTTTACTTCACCAGCCTCGATGACATGGTCCGCAACCTCAAAGCTGCCGAAGCAGCCGGGCGCCTGGCCAATAAGCTGGGCACTTACCTGCGGCCGGGTGTTCTTGTGGTCGACGAGGTGGGCTACGAGATCCTCGAACGCGGAGAAGCGAACCTGGTCTTCCAGGTCATCTCAAAGCGGTATGAAAAAGGCTCGATCATCCTGACCTCGAACAAGACCTTCAGTGAATGGGGGCAGGCGTTCGGCGACGAAGTCCTCGCCACCGCCATCCTCGACCGCCTCCTGCACCACTGCGACGTGATCTCCATCAACGGCCCCAGCTACCGCTTGAAGAACCGCCTCAAGGCTATCGAGCGAGACATCGAAGTGGCCTGACAGGCACGATATTTCCCTGGACCACCATGATGCGGTGGGCCAGGGTGCAGGAGTGAGCACTGACATGAATCCGGTCGAACACTCTGACCGGTGGGTCCTGAACCTCCGAGGCCGTCGCGTTGCCAAGGTCACCATCGCCCCCTATTTGGCGCTGTCCCTCGACTCGGGATGGGAGGTCGTGGTGGAACCCCCGGCCCTCCTCTCGCACGGATCGGTCCGCATAAATCCCGGTGTTCCTCTGGCCCCGGCCTCGCGGAGCATGGCCTCCCAACTGCTCGGGACGTCGGTCTTGTCCGCAGTCGCATTCAAGTCCGGCGCTCTGAGGATGGTCTTCGACGCCGGCCTGCACCTGAACTGCTCAGACGGCTCGTCGGGGGCGGCGTGGGAGATCGCCGGACCACAGGGATGGCCCTTCACGTCGGTCCCCGGCAACGGTCTCGCGGTCTCGCCCGGCCGAGCAGAGACGCAGTGAGAGTTCACTCAGTCTGACAATTCGTGCGCTCACGTCTTAAGGACTGAGCGACCGAAGTGGCCTGGCGCCTGGGGACGTTCGCGTGTATGCGGATGGGGAGTTAAGGCCGTACGCCGACAGTGACCTGCCGCTTCTCGTGAAGTCTCACGCCGTGTCCATCCGTTCAGTCTCACGATCGTGTCCAAATCCTCGGCATGGTCGCCGGGCGCAAGTTGTCCTGTCGGAGCGAAGTGGACTGTGGATCTTGCGCTGAGCTGTGGGTTTGCCAGTTGGGGTGAGAATGGCATGGCTCAGGATTCTCACTGCACCTGGTTTCTGTGGAAGTCCAGCGTGGCATGAGCGCGTTTGGCCCTAGCCGAAGAGGCTGTGCTTCGCCGTCGGCGGTTCTTGACTGTTCGTCAGATACCGTCGTCGGAGGCGGGTGAAGGCGGTGGGGTTGGGGCGGTGCGGGAGGAGCTCCTTGATGCGCTGTGCGCATTCGCGGGGGCTTGCCGTGCTGGTGTCGCACTCCACGTCGTAGTCGCCGTGGGCGTGGACCAGGTCGTATTGGTGCGCCGCGAGGCCCGGCGGGCGGTCGCCCCGGGCCAGCTCGCGGCGGGCCACCTCGTCCAGCGGGCAGCGGACGCCGACAAACAGTACGTCCTCGGGCGGCAGCACCGTCAGGCAGTCGAGCAGTCGCCACGGCTCGCTCAGCACATGGTCGACCACGATGTCGTTGCCCACCTCGGCCATGGCCGCAATCGAGCGGTGGAAGCCCATCCTGGTCCGCCGCAGCGCGGCGTCGAGTTCCTCCGCCCCGAGCTCCCGCTTGCTGCGCATCGCGTTGAAGCTGTCGACCGCCAGGTGGAAGAAGACGCCGTCATCCAGGCTGTCCAGAAGCTCCCGGGCGATGCTCGATTTCCCTGAACTGGAGGTGCCATTGAGGAAGATGATCCGACCAGATGTCATGTCGGCAGGGTCACATGGTGCCGTTCCGGCTCCGCGTTGAGGGGATCTCCAGTAGATCTCGACGCCCGGCAAGGCGGCAGTCCTGGAAGCCGTGGGCTCGCAGGCTGTGAGCCAACAGGGGGAAATGGCAGCGAGCCTGTCGCTTGTCCGAAGGCTGATCAATCGGGTGCCTGGGCTACGAAGGGTTTACAGAAGCGCTGGTAGAGCGGGTCCTGGGTTCCGAAGGTGGTGTAGATCCGGGCGAGTCGTCGGCTCAGTTCCGCTGTCGTGGCGATGCAGAGCTCCTTGGGATCGATGGTGTGGGTGGGAGGGTCGAGGATCAGGTTCGCCAGCACCGCGATCTCGGGGAAGGCCGCGAGGTGGTGGCGGTCCTCGGCGGGGATCCTCATGCTGGCGGGGTGCCTCTCGACGCGATCGAGACGGTCGGTCCATTCGCTGGCGAGTCGATCGGCATGCCGGAGAAAGACCACTCCTCGACGATCTTCGCGCAAGGCCGAGAGCCTGTCCGAGGTGCCGGTGGCGGCGGACGAGTTGATCGAGTCGTCGCTGAGCTGGGATGACTTCCGGCAGATGCGTGAGCGGGATGTCGTGGGTCGAGCGGGTTCAGCGTTGGTGGCGCCGGCACAGGTGCTGGTGAGCGGGCAGGATGAGAATCACCAGGGATGCCGTGGGGCTGCGGCGGGCTGTGCAGCATCGGCAGGGACGGCCGATCACCCGGTGTGGTCGGGGCTGCGGGCCGTTGGGGTTGAGGAAGTCCGCGAGTGCGGGCAGGGCCCTGGCAAGCTCGGTCACTGGGCGTCCGGCGAGGGTGGCCAGGCCGTGCGGTGAGTGGGGAGTCCAGGTGGCTGTGGTGTCGCTGAGCGGGGAGAACTCTGGGGGAAGGTGGCCCAGCAGTCGGGCGAGGACGCCTGCGGGTCGGCTGTTCGCGATGGCCAGGCGGTGCAGGTAGGAGCCGAGCGTCTCGTTGTGGACGGGGCCGGGAGAGACGGGCAGCGAGCGGAGTTGGTCAGTCTGCGTCGGCATCCGGCCGACCGTGAGATTCCGACACGGAAAATGAGATCCCACAATACCGTGAAGGATCTCGCCGCCTGTGGCATAGCCCGATGCTTCTACCTGCGGATTTTCGCGGTGTCTCACGACCGTTGGCATGCCTTCTGTCTCACGGGCATGACATTTCCTCGGGCACTGACCACGGTTCCGCAACTAGCGCCCCGGGGTGGCTTGTCGATTCTCAGGTGAAGCTTGACGATTCGGCGTCGGGTCATGCTTGACGTCTGACCTAGGCGATCTCATCCCACAGGGCGACTTCGTCTCGCTGTTCGAAAGTCCCTGACCCGTTCGGCGGTCCTCGAAGTGACAGTAGGGTTCCCGCATGGCAGAGGCGGAGATGGCCCGACGGGCACCCAGACAGCTCACCGAAATGCGCGACGTGTACGACCTCCTGGAGGAGGTGCGACTGCGCCCGGGGATGTGGGTGCGAGGTAGTTCGCTGCAGCATCTGGATTCCGTGCTGTTCGGCTATCACGTGGCTTTGAGGGTTCACAGCGCCAAGGAAGAGCTTGACTTCCGGCAGGGCGGCCCGTTCGCCAACTGGCTGTGGCCGCGGCTGGGGTATGAGTACGAAAGCTCGCTGGGCTGGGCGGTGGAGATCGAGCGGGTGGCCGGGGCCACGGACCGACCCGCGATCGAGCTGTTCTTTGAGCTGCTCGATGAGTTCCGTGCCGAACAGGGCCAGCCGGGGGCCTAGTCGGTGGCCGGCCAGTCTCAGAATCGTGTCCTATTGGACTTCACTTGGGCAGGGGTGACTCGCAGGAGCTTTTCGATGCTGGTGGCGCTGATCAGGAACGATCTTCGAGGACCTGACCGTTCTGACGACGCACGCTCACAGTCGCAGCGATGTCCACCGCACCCCCAGCCCACGAGTCACTGCCCATGTATGCCAGCGACCGCTCCTCGCGTGGAGCGGTCGCTCCTTACGCCACCCGGAAGAGTGAACACTCCGAGCTGCGAGTCTCACGATGGCTGCATAAATGCCACCCATATGCAGCTGGCCCTGAGATTATGTAGCTGGATTTGAGACCCTACACAGGGTGTATGGTCTCGCGGCTCGTGTCGGACGCTCGGTGTCTCAGCTTCGTGTCGGAAATCGCCGTTGGCGCGGACCGGCGACGACGGCGCGAACCGCTGAACTGCGGTGTCTCGCAGCAATGTCGGATCCGACTTCCATCCGACATCGACCGTGAGATTCCGACACGGAAAATGAGATCCCACAAGTGTAGGTTCTCCGGTTCGCTGTCATATGGCGATGCTGTGACCTGCTGTTCTCCCTCCTGTCTCAGGCAGTGACGGATGAGTTGAGTCTCAGGATCGTGTCACTTTCTTCGACCGCCTCCGACGGAGTCGACCAGGTCATGCGCGATTCAGATCGAGGCTCCGAGGGACTTCCGCAGGAGCTCGCCGAACTCTGCGGGGTGCGTGGTCAGTCCGATGTGCCCGCCGGGGAAGTGCTGGAGCTCCGTGCCGAGACGCTCGGCCAGGAAAACTGCCGAGCGGTAGGGCAGCTCACCGCGTGAGTCCTGGCCACCGGCGATCACGAGCCGGTCCGACAGCCCCTCCAGCCGACGGATGTCCGGCGCGTAGGACATGAAGCTGGGCACGATCCGCCCGACGAAGTACGGCAGGTCGGCCATCGTCTGCTCGGCCCGCGCCGCTGCTTGGGGCGGAAGCTTGAGCTCGGCCTCCGGCTCGGTGGTGTCGCCGTCCTTCTTGAGGCCCGCAGCGAACATGGCTATCGCCGGCATGAGCCCTTGGGTGCGGAACGTGTCTTGCACGTGTGCGATGAGTGCGCGGTGTTCAGCCGCGTCCGGCAGGACCTCCACTACTGGCGGCTCGTGCGCCACAACGCGTGCGATGCGTTCGGGGTGGGCGGTGAGCAGGTGCAGGGCGGCGATCGCGCCCGAACTGGCGCCGAATACTCGGGCGGCCTCGCCAGGCGACAGCAGTTCCAGCACCCGGAACGCGTCATCGGCGTGCTCGGCCACTTGCTGCTCGGCGTCGGGGTCGTCCAGCGTGCTGCGGGACATACCGCGCGGGTCGTAGGTCGCGACTGTGTATTCGGTGGCTAGGTCGTCGGCGATGCCGTCGAAGGATGCCGCGCCGCCCGTCCCTCCGGGGATCAACAGCAGGAGCGGGCCCTGGCCTCGCACTTCGTAGTGCAGGGTCGCGCCGTTCACACGCAGGCTGCCGATGGTCGGGTCGGTCATGAGGAGTCTCCTTCTCGGGATGGGGGCCAGTGCTCCAGGAGGGTGTGCAGGGCGTCGAGCGCGCGGATCCAGGACTGCTGCGGCGAACGCTTGTGCGCGAAGCCGCCCGCTGCTTCCAGGGCGACGAACCCGTGGAACGTGCTGCGCAGCAACCGGACCGCGTCGGTCAGGTCCGGCTCGGCCAGTCCGTAGCCGCGCAGCATGCCGTAGGTCAGCTCGACCGCGCGCCGTGGTCCGGGCGCTTTTGCGGCCAGCTCGGGGTCGATCTGGATCGGGGTCTGCGTTGCCATGTAGCGGCCCGGATGCTTGTGGGCGTACTCCCGCCAGGCATTCGCAAACGCGATGAGCGCGTCCTTGCCTGCTCGCCCGGCAGTCGCCTCCGCGATGAGGATGGTCTTCTCGTCCGCTGCCAGCAGCGCGATCCGACCGCGCAGATCCTCCAGGCTGCGGACGTGCGTGTAGAGGCTCGCGTCCTTCACACCCAGCCGCCGCGCCACCTGCGACATGGTCACCTGGTCGAGCCCAACGTCGTCCGCCAGCTCTGCGCCCGCGATGGTCACCCGCTCCGCTGTCAGCCCGGCCCGCACCATGCACCCTCCTAAGATCCTTGAGGTTCTAGTTTTAGCCTAGGGATCCTAGGAAACCAATCGGGGGCGCGATCAGTCGGCCCGGTCTGCCGCCCGGAGGGCGGCGTCGTGGGAGGCTCCGCCGCGGGGTCGGAGGGGGATCTTGTGGGTGTGGGCCCATCTCGCCATGTTCGCGGTGCTCATGCCCTTCTCCTGGGCGAGGTCGGGCAGGGTCCGGCGGTGGTGAACGTACTGTTGGATGAGCCAGTCGCGGTCGATGGTTCCGCGGGGCTTGTAGTCCTGCGGGCCGTCGCGGAGTGGGATGCCGTACTCGCGTGCAAGGTCGGTCAGAACCCTGCGGGAGAAGCCGGTGAGTGCGGCGATCTGCTGCAGAGAGCGGTGTTCGTCGAGGTAGAGGCCGGTGAAGGTCTCTTTCGGCACTTCCCGTCGTGCTGTGAAGCGAATGTGCCCTGTGGCTCTGGCCGCGGTCTTCGTCGGTGGAAGTGCGGGGGCGGGCTGTTCGTCCAAGGCGAGTCGGACGGCTTCGATGCTGGTGCCGAGGATCTGGGCAGCGCGGGGGTGTCCCCGGCCATTCCGGCGACCGGTCTGTTGCTGCTGCTGCTGTTCGTCAGCACGCTCGACCTTCTGCCGTTCACCACCAACGAGATCGCCTCGCCGGTCGGCGCCACGGGTCCGGCCGGGTGGTTCCTCAACTACCCGCTGCTGTGGGTTGCGTTGGCCGTGTTGTTCAGCGCGCAGTACATCCGCTTCACCCGCAGCAACATGTTGGAGACCTTCGGCGAGGACTTCATGCGCACCGCGCGTTCGAAGGGCCTGTCCCGGCGGCGCATCGTGACAGCGTGCCGAGCGGCAGGATCGCGTGCCATCACGCCGATGCCGCCGCCGAGGCATTGGCCACGACGACCCGGCGAGCCCATTGAAATGTCGTTGGCGGTCGCGACCGTCGGTGGGGCCTCGATGATGAACCACGACGTTGCCCGGCTCACCGGGGTCGCCGACCGGCCGGGTCCGGCCG
>NZ_JBHVFF010000124.1:0-22609 GCF_042801895.1 Streptomyces sp. NPDC057543
GCCCCGGCTCGGGCCCGGGGGGGGCCGGGCCCGCCCCCCCCCGACCGGCCGAGAACCGGCCGGCAGGTGGCGGCGTCATGGTCCATGTATCTCGCATCGGCCGCGTACTGCCGTTAGCCTGCGGGTAGTTGGGGGAACGGGGGGTTTCATGGGTGACAGCGGTGCCCGCATCACACGCATCGAGATGCCGGACGGCACACCGGTCTGGGCGCGGATATCCGGGGCGGAGGAGCTGGCGAAGCCCGCCCGGGGTCCGGCGTTCACGGACATCGGGTACGGGGACTTCGCCGAGCAGGTGCAGGCCCGGGTCGAGAGTCTGCAGGCCGTCGTGACCAGCGTCGCGCGCTCGCTCGCCGAGCCGCTGCGGGCGGTGCGGCCCGACGAGGTCAGCGTCGAATTCGGCATCGAGCTCACCGCGAAGGCGGGCAAGGTCGTCGGCCTCCTCGCCGACGGTGAGGCCAAGGGCGGCATCAAGGTCACCCTGACGTGGAACGGCGGGGGCCCGCCCGTCGACCCGCCGATCCCGGCGCAGAGCGGGGCGCGCGGGGCGGGACAGACGGCGCCGGATCACGGTTCCGGGGCGCGGGCCACCGGGCACCCGACGGGGGCGACGCCACCGCACCCCGCCCCGCACATGCCGCCCCCGCCCGCCTCGCCGCCCCTGCACCCGCCCGCCCCCACGACGCCACCGGCGGCGCCCCGGGCGACCCCGTCGTCCCCGGGCGACCCGTCCGTCGGAACTCCGGCTACCGGCCCGTCCGTAGGCACTCCGACCACCGGCCCGTCCGTCGGAACTCCGGACACCGGCCGGTCCGTAGGCACTCCGGACACCGGCCCGTCCGTCGGAACTCCGGACACCGGCCGGTCCGTAGGCACTTCGGACACCGGCCCGTCCGTAGGCACTCCGGACACCGGCGCATCCGCAGGGAATCCGGGCGCCGGGGCATCCACCGGCACACCGGCGCGTCCGGACGGGGCCGGGACCGGCGCCGGAAGCGGGTCATGACGCAGCCGCCGGGCAGGGGCGCAGGGGGCGGCTCGGAGGGTGCCTACCGTGCGCTGGTGGGCCTCGTGATGGCGGCGACCGTACGCATCCATCGGCCGGAGCCCGGGTATGCCCCAGACGGATCCGACAGAGGCTTTCTGGGGAGCGGCTTCTTCATCGCCCCGAGCTGGGTCCTCACGTGCGCGCACGTGGCGATGGAGGGGGAGGGGCGTCACGTGAACGTGGTCTTCAAGCCGGACCCCGGCAGCGCCGAGACCGCGGTCGAGGGCACCGTGGTCGCCGCCCTGCCCGAGAGCCGGCCCGGCGGGTCCGGGGCGGGCGGCTGGCCCGCGCCCGACCTCGCGCTCATCCGGCTGCTGCGGCCCGTCGCGCACCCCTGTGTGTACGTCACCGAGCGCCCCGCGGGCATGTTCGGCGGCGGCTCGGTCCTCTACGCCGGCTGGACCGACGGCGGGTCGGGGCAGCTGACCCGGTTCAGCGGGCGCTGCCAGGTGATGGGCACCTTCGGCGACTGGGCGGAGGACGACGAGCAGATGCGGCTCGACGGCGACCGGATGTACCCCGGCCTGTCCGGCGGACCCGTGGTGGATCTGGCCCGTGGCGAGGTCGTCGGCG
The DNA here is from genome assembly GCF_042801895.1 of Streptomyces sp. NPDC057543. NCBI lineage: Bacteria > Bacillati > Actinomycetota > Actinomycetes > Kitasatosporales > Streptomycetaceae > Streptomyces > Streptomyces sp. NPDC057543. The sequence goes on from NZ_JBHVFF010000124.1 coordinate 1,622, forward strand.
TACTCAAGTCGCGTTCCGACGGCGCGACCGGCGGGACCTCGATCGGCGTCGAACGGCTGCGTACGCTGCCCGTGCCGCCCGGCGCGGTCGCCGCCGAGTCCGACGACCCCTATCAGGCGGTGTTCCACGCCCATGACCGTTACCACGCCGACCGGCACATCAGCTCCGTCGGCACGGAGCGGACCTGGGCCGATGTCCAGCGTGAACTGGGTGCCGGAGCCGGGCTCGCCCTCAGCCCCCAGCAACGGGTCGACCTGCTCGGCCGGCTCGCCGAACTCCCGCCCCCGCTCAGCACCCGCAGCCTCCTCGGCCTCCTGGACCGGCTGCCGGACACCCACCCGAGCGAGTACCACGCCGCCCCGCGCGGCTGGCGCGACGGTCTGGGGGCGCTGTACGACGCCCCCGGCGGTGACGGCGCGCTGGAACTGGTCCTGCGCTACTGCATGAGTGCGATCTCCGCCGAACGTCCCTATGCCCTGCCGTCCACCCAGGACGCCGAGGCGTCCCTGTGGGACTGGGTGAAGCGGATGGCGGAGGAGCGGCTCTCCCGCAAGTTCCGGCACGAGCTCGCCGGGCTCCGGTACAACGACCGGCACGCCCCCGACCGCGAACACGCGCGCACCCCGGCGCCGACGCTCGAACCCGCCAGGACCCGAAGTACTCCGTTCGTCCTGCTGGAGTTGGAGCCGCGCGGCTGGGAACCGGACCGCTACGACTGGCGGATCGGCGTCGGCCGGCACGCCGGGGACGTCCTGCCCGTCGCCGAGGACAGCCGGGGCACCGCACTGGAGGCCCTCCCCGCCCGGCTCGCCGGCCCGCTGGCGGAGGCGTTCCGGCGGTGCGACGAACCCGACAGCCCCGCCGTGCTCCAGGTCGTCGTCGACCGGAGCCTGATGGACCTGGAAGTCGACGCATGGCGGGTGCCGCCCGACGGGCGGCCGCTCGGGGTACTGCGGCCCGTGGTCATCCGCTGCCCGGACCGCGGTCAGTCGCCGGCCGACGACGGGATCGACGAGCGCGAGGCGCGCTGGAACCGGACCGTGTCCGCCGCGATGCGGGCCGCCGTCGTCGATTGCGAGGACGGAATGCGGGTACCCGTACCCGTGGTGGAGGAGCTGCGCGGACTGGCGTACGAGACCGTCCCGGTGCTCTGCCGTCATGGGGACCCGGCCCATCCGGAGGCCGCGGCCGGTCTCGGACGGGTGCTCGACGCCGGTTTCGGAGTGGCCCTGTGGCGGCGCCGGGCGGCCGAACCGGCTGCCGTTTGCACGGAATTCCACCGGAGCGCCGCCCGATCCGTCACCGAGGCCGGCACGGCCGATCAGCTGCCGCGGAAGATCCATCGGCTGAGGCAGGGGGTGCACGCGGGGCGTACGGAGACGTTCTGGTCGGACGGCGTCGCCCTGCTGTACCAAGATCCACATCATCCGTTGCCCGGCTCCGGCGGCGAGTTCCTGGAGGCGCCATGAACGACCGGGCCGGCCGGCCCCTTACGGGGCATACGGCGGATCGCTACCGTGATGCACGTTCGACTGCTGCCCCTGGCGGACGAGTGACGACGAGGAACACGCTATGAGTGAACCCAGCGAGTGGCTCATCTACCGAGGGGCCGGCGAGCCGCACGAAGGCATCGAGCAGTTGCCGCCCCCGCCGCCCTGGCGGGATTTCGCGGGCCGTGGCGCCCCGGCCCCCGGTGAGCAGGACGGGGACGGCTCCGCCGACCGCCGTCTCGGTGGCTACCGGCACATCGCCGAACTCCACCGGCCGGGCGCCGAAGAACTCGAAATGATCAATGCCGCGCTCTATCTGCGGCGGCCGCTGCTGGTCACCGGCAGTCCCGGCGCCGGGAAGAGCACGCTGGCGCACTCCGTCGCCCACGAGCTGGGGCTCGGCCGGGTCCTGCGCTGGCCGATCGTCAGCCGCTCGGAGCTCCAGGACGGCCTCTACCACTACGACGCGATCGCCCGGCTCCAGGACGTGCAGATCGCCGCCCACGGCGCGGCGGCCGGGGCGACCGGCGCCGAATCGGCGGAGAGCGTCGGCAGTTACATCCGGCTCGGGCCGCTCGGCACCGCGCTGCTGCCCTCGGACCGGCCGCGCGTATTGCTCATCGACGAGCTCGACAAGAGCGACATCGATCTGCCGAACGACCTGCTCAATGTGCTGGAGGAGGGCGAGTTCGGCATTCCCGAGCTGGAGCGGATCGCCGACCGGCTGCCCGGCGGAGAGGCGGAGGTCCTCGACGACGACGGCAACAAGGTGAAGGTGCGGGGCGGCCGGGTGCAGTGCCGGGCTTTCCCGTTCGTGGTGCTCACCAGCAACGGCGAGCGGGACTTCCCGGCGCCGCTGATGCGCCGCTGTATCCACCTGGAGCTCGGACGCCCCGACCACCAGCGGCTCGCGACCTTCGTACGCGCCCACCTCGGCGACGAGGCGGCGCGCTCCGGGGACGATCTCATCGCCCACTTCCTGGAACGCTCCCGGAGCGAACTCCTCGCCACGGACCAGCTGTTGAACGCGATCTACCTCACCGACGCCGCTGCCCCGGCCGGCCGCGACCGCCTCGCCGACCTGCTCATCCAGCGACTCGACCGGCCGAGGTGATGCGCTGATGTCCAGGGGCGCGCCACGCCACGGACCGGACGAGGAAGGCGGCCACGACGCCGGCGCGGGCGAGGCTCCGGAGCCTCGCGACCACGACGTCCTGGACGGAGCCGGCGTGTCGGGCGACGCATCGGTTGCGGAAGGCGCACCTGCGACGGGCGACGCGTCGGCGGTGGGAGGCGCACCGGTTGCGGGCGACGCGTCGGCGGTGGGAGGTGCACCGCCGTACGACGGGGGTCTGCTGCCGGCGTTCGTCGCCCGGTTACGGGAGGCCGGGCTCGACCCCGACGTCGAGCAGCTCTGTGACGCCCTCTGGCTGGCCCGTTGGACCCGCGACCCCGACGCGCCGGACGACGAGAGCGGCGAGACCGCGCCGCCGCTGCCCGCCGACCAGGCGCAGGAGGGCCGGCCGGGCGGACGCCTCGTCCAGCCGGAGGCCGGGGGCGGCGAGGCCCCGGACCCTTTACCGAACGGCGACGACGCCGTGCTGCAGCAGGACCTCGGGGACGCGGACCGGCGGATCGCCCTCTACCCCGTACCCCGTACCGGACCGCCCGGCGGCCCCCGCCCGGACGACGCGGCCGGGCGGGGGCGGAGCACCGGTCGGGGTGGCCGGGCGAGCGCACTCACTCTGGGCGTGCCCGCGGCTCCCGCCCTGCCCGCGCCGCTCGAACTCCAGCGGGCCCTGCGCCCGTTGCAGCGCTATCGCCCGGCGGCACCGCCACTGCGCCGCACCCTCGACGAGACGGCGACCGCCGAGCTCAGCGCCCGGGCCGGCGGGATGATCATGCCGGTGTTCCGGGGCGCTTCCCGGGGCGAGGCGCTCCTGCAGTGCGTCATGGACGCCTCGTCCTCGATGCTGGTGTGGGATCGGCTGTTCGGTGAACTTCAGCAGATATTCGGTCAGTTGGGCGCCTTCCGGGATGTTCAGGTCCGCTATCTGCACCAGGGGCCCGACGGCGAGGCAGCGGTGAGCCGCAGCCCCGATCCGGCCGCCGCGCCGCTGAACTCCGCGGACCGGCTGAGCGATCCGACCGGGCGTCGGGTCACCGTCCTGGTCAGCGACTGCGCCGGTCCGCTCTGGCACAGCGGCCGGGCCCACCGGCTGCTGCACCAGCTGGCCGGGCAGGCTCCGGCCGCCGTGCTCCAGCCCCTGCCGCAGCGGATGTGGAACCGGACCAGGCTGCCGGTCACCTACGGTTCACTGTCCCGGGGCGAGGGGCCCGGCGGAGCCGCCGTACTGAAGGTCATGGAGCACGCCGGATCCGGGCCCGCCGTACACCCGGGCGCGCTCGCGGTACCCGTACTCCCTCCGGTGGAAGGCGCGTTGGCGGGCTGGGCCAGACTGCTCTCCGGCACCGGCGCGGGGCAGATCTCCGGCGCCGTCGGCTGGGTACGGGCCGATCAGCCGGCGGCGGCCGCGCAGCGCCCCGGCGACGGGCTGTCCTCGCTCCAGTTGGTCAGCCGCTTCCGTTCGGCGGCCTCACCGGCCGCCGGACAGCTGGCCGTCTACCTCGCGGCGGCCCCGCTGTATCTGCCGGTGATGCAGCTGGTGCAGCGCACGATGCTGCCGAACTCCGGACCGTCCGAACTCGCCGAGGTGCTGCTGAGCGGACTGCTGTCACGGAGCAGGAGCCAGGACGGCAGCGGCGCCGGCGAGGACGGCGGTCAGTGGTACGAGTTCGCGCCCGGCGTCCGTGAGGCGCTGCTCGGTCCGCTGGGCCGGGACGAGGCTCTGCTCGTCCTCAAACACTGCTCGCAGTACATCGAGCAGCGGTTCGGGAAGGGCGGGCCGAATTTCCCGGCCCTCGCCTTCGCCCAGCTCGGTGAGGGCCGGTACGGGCCGTCACGGACCACCCCCAGCACGCGCACCCTGGCAAACGGCGCACCCGACGAGGACATCGAAGAGGGTGACGAGAACGGGGAGAGCGGCGCAAGCGGCGGGCCGCGCGTCCCCCACCCCTTCGCCGAGGTCGCGGTCCGCGTACTGGAGCGATTCATGCCCCTGCCCGAGCAGTTCGTCGTCCGGGCCGACCGGGACGGACATCGCAGCCCCGTCCAGACACCGAACGCGGCGGTGGAGAGCGCCCGCGTCCTGCTGCGGCACTTCGAATCGGACAACATGGTGCAGTACCTGATGGACGCCGTGCAGCTGCTGCGGGGCGCCACCGAGCGCGAGAGGCAGCCGAACACCGACCCCGAGCTGTGGGCGGAGTACTCGCGCTGCGTCCTGCGCTTGTGGGAGGTCCAGGGCGACGCCGAACTGCTCCGCGAGGCCGAGTACGCCGCCGAACGGGCCGCCGCACACCCCGGCGCGGTACGCGAACGGGCCGTACTGGCCAAGGTGTTGCACGCCGCGGCCGACGACCGCCGACGACGCGGTGACCGGCGCGGCGCACTGGAGCTGCTGCGCCGCGCCGACCGCGAGTACACGGCCGCGTGCTCGGATCCGGGTCTGGAACCCACCGAGGCCCTCCGGCTCACCCTGGAACGGGTCCGGGCCCTGGAGGCGCAGTGGCGGCTCGACGGCGACACCGCCCTGCTCCAGGCCGCGTGCGGCATGCTGGAGGCATTCGCCGACGTTTGGCCCGACCAGGAGAACCGCCCCACCGCCCTGCCCCTGGCGCACGGCCGTACGCTCCTCAAACTGGCCGGCGCCACCGCCGACGCCGAACAGTCCCGCGTCTACGCCGGTCAGGCCGCGCGCTCCTTGCGTACCGCGTTCGAACAGGGCGGCGGCCGGCACACCATGGGCACCGAGGTGCGCATCCTGCTGGACCTGGTGGACGCCCTGCTCGGTTCCGGTGAGGAGCCGGACGAGGCGGGCGCCCTGATCGAGCAGGCGCTGGAGACCGTACGGGAACAGCGGCTGCGCGCCTCACTCCGGACCCGGGCGGCCCGGGTCCGTATCGCCCGCTACGAGCACACCGGAAATCCGGACGAACTGGTGGCGGCGGCCGACTGGTTCGCCCGCGCCGCGCGCGACGTCCCGCGCGACTCGCAGGCCCATGCCGATCTGCTCGCCGAGTGGGGCGGCACCCTGCTGCGTCGCGCCCAACTGCCCGACGGGCGCGCGCACATCGGTGCCGCGGTACGGGTGCTGCGCGACTGCCGTACGGAGACGGCGGCGGGCGGCGGGCGCCTGGCCGAGCGGCTGCTGATGCTGGGGCGGGCGCTGATGCTGCGGCACCGGGCCACCGAGGACCGGGTCGACCTGCGGGAGGCCGAGTACCTCTTCGGCCTCGCGGCCCAGGAGGCGACCGCCCCGCTGACCGAGGCGCACTGCTGGCTGGAACTGGGCCGGTCCCACCTCGACGCCTCCCGGGTGTTGCACCGTCCGGCCCGGCTCGACGAGGCGGCCGAGGCGTTCCGAGCCGCGGCCGAGGCGGCCCGGACGGCGGAAACGGAGCTGGACAGTCCGCAACAGGTCCAGCAAGCAGTCGAGTTGGGTGCTACGGCCAACCATTGGCGGGGTATGACATACGAGAGGGCAGGCCGCCCCCGGGCCGCACGCGAGGCGTACCGGGCGGCCGTCCGGCAATGGAGCAAACTGCCGGACGGCGGCGGCTCGGCGGGCGAGTCGACCACCGAGCGGCTGGCGGAGCTGGAGCGCTGACTGCCGGGCGGCGAGTGTCCGGGCGGAGCGGTTTTGGGTGTGGTGCAATCCGGGCGGCGCGCGCCGTGTACGACCGGTGTACGACCGACGCCGGTCGACGGCGGGCTCAAGAAGGCGTATGTCGGCTCGTGCGGGGCATCGGTACAGAGGTGACCGGTGCGGGCGGCACGGCTCGCGCGGGCCGCACGGCTGCGCGAGTGGAGATACGTGTGTCAGGGATATGGCCCGACGGGATGCGCTCAACGGCGAGCGAGTGACCGGGGGTTCGAGCGGAAGTACGAGATACGGGGAGACACCATGAGCGAGTCGATGCGCAACGGCGTGCCGGATGCGCTGCCGGACCTCCTGGGGCTGGATCTGGAGGCACTGCGGACACTGGACCACCCGGTGCTCGCCGAAGTGGTCGCGGATCTGCGCGGCCGGGCCGAGCAGCCGCGGGAGATGCTGTGGGGATTCACCAACGCCTTCTGAGACGAAGTGCCCCGCGGCCTCGCGGTACGGCGCCGAAGCCGCACGGTTTCGGTCAGGGGTCCGGTCGAACCGGACATCGTGGCCTGGGACGGGTTTGCCCGCACGGCCGGCCAGGGATACTTGTCCGGGGCCGACGACGGGGGACGTCCCCACGGACATGCAGCACGGGGGTGCCGGAGTGTCTCCAGAGTCGACGCCGCACACTCCTTCACGCATGGGAACCGGGGCAGTCGGCCGACTCCCCGTCCCCTTCGGCCAGTTCATCGTCAAGGCCCACGGCCGCTGCAATCTCGCCTGCCGTTACTGCTACCTCTACGAGGGCCCCGACCGGACCTGGCGGACCCGCCCGGCCGCCGCCGCGCCGGCCGTCCTGGACCGCACCGCGGACCGGATCGCCGAACACGCGGCAGCCCATGGACTGCGGGACGTCGCCCTCGTCCTGCACGGCGGCGAACCCCTCCTCGCGGGCGCCGCCCGGCTGGCCGCCTTCACCGACCGGGCACGCGGCCTGCTGCCCGACGACTGCACCCTCCACACCACCGCGCAGACCAACGCCACCCTGCTCACCGACGCGCGTATCGCCACCCTCGCCCGGCACGGCATACGCATCGGCGTAAGCCTGGACGGCGGTCTGGCCGCCCACAACACCCAGCGCACCGACCATGCCGGACGCCCCTCCTGGCCCGCCGCCTCACGCGGCGCCCGGCTCCTCGCCGACCGGTACCCGCACGCGTACGCGGGCATCCTCACCGTCGTCGACCCGCTGACCGACCCGGTCGAGCTGTACGAATCGCTGCTCACCCTGCGCCCGCCGGCCCTGGACCTGCTGCTGCCGCACGGCAACTGGACGAACCCCCCGCCGGGCCTTCCCGACATGCGCACGGCGGGGCCCGGACCGGGCCGCCCTACCCCGTACGGCGACTGGCTCGTCGCCGTCTTCGACCGCTGGTGGCCGGCCCGGCGTCGGGAGACCCGGGTGCGGCTCTTCGAGGAGTGCATCGCCCTGCTGCTGGGCCTGCCCGCCGCCACCGAATCCCTCGGTCTCGACCCCGTCAATGCGATCGTGGTCGAGACCGACGGAACGATCGAGCTGGTGGACTCCCTCAAGTCCGCCTACGACACGGCCGCCGCCACCGGGCTCGACATCTTCCACCACACCTTCGACGACGCCCTGCGCCACCCCGGCATCGCCGCCCGCCAGGCAGGAGCCGACGCGCTCGCCGCCGCCTGCCGCGCCTGCCCGCTGCTGACCGTCTGCGGCGGTGGCCACTACGCGCACCGCTACCGCGCAGAGAACGGCTTCACCAACCCCTCCGTCTACTGCGCCGATCTCGAACGGCTGGTACGCCACATCGCGGGCCGGCTGGCCGACGCAACCGCAGGAGCACACCGATGAGCCCCCCACTCCCGGACCACATACTGCGCCGACTCGGCCGCACCGAGGGCGACGCCGACACCCTCCACGTACTCGTACGCGACCAGGACACCCGCCGGCTCCTCCTCCTGCGCGCCCTGCTCGACGCGGCCGAGGCCGCGCCCGCGACCATCTGCCCGCACCGGGCACTCGACCGGCTCCACCAGGACTGGGCCCTGCTGGAATCGGCCGAACGCACCGACCGGGCCGCCGTGCGCACCGTCCTGCTCCACCCCCTCGTGGGCCCCTGGGCCCAGCGCTGCCTGCGTGGCCTGTCCGGTTCCGGACCGAGCACCGAACTCCGGGCGGACCTCGACCACTTGAGCGCCCTCGCCGCCGCGGCGGCGATCCGGGCAGGAGTGGCGTTCACGACCCGGCTCACCGCACACGACGGGTTCCTCCCGCTGCCCACCCTGGGCGCTCTGCGCACGGTCCCGGGCCCGGTGGACATCGCCTTCTCGGACGGGGAACTGACGGTACGTCCGGGCGACGGCCGGGCACCGCTCGTGGTGCGTACGCAGCGGGACGGGACGGCCGACTCGGCAGACCCGCGCTGGCTGCCCGTGCTCGTCCTGCCCGCCGTTCTGCCCGGCGCCGGACCCGTACCCCTGGACGACGTCGATCCGTATCGCACCGACGGCGGCGGGCTCGGGCGCCACGGGCTGAGCGCCGCCACCCACATCGACGACCAGGAACGCAAGGCCTGGGTCGGGTCCTGGTCCGGGCTGGCGCCCCTGCTCCGCATCGGCGGCGAGCACCGCCTCACCGAAGCGGCCGTCCTCCTGCGCTGCCTGGTACCGCTCGGCCCGCCACCCGGCTTCGGGCCCACAGGCGAGGGCGCGGCCCACTGCAGCGGCACCAGGCGCGAGGCGTTCGGCGCCGTCCTCAGCAGCAGACCGGCCACCCCCGCCTACCTCGCCTCCACCCTCGTCCACGAGCTCCACCACACCAAGCTGGCCGCGCTCGGCGCGCTCGTGCCGCTGCACCACGAGGACGCGACACCACGCCACTTCGCCCCCTGGCGCTCCGACCCCCGGCCCTTCGACGGCCTCCTCCAGGGCGCGTACTCGCACATCGCGCTGGCCGACTACTGGCAGCGGTTCGCCCTCGGCGCGCGGCGCGTCACCCACCGCGACCTTGCCTGGTCCGAACACGCCCGCTGCCGCGAACAGGTCGGGGCCGTACTGCCGGTGCTGGCCGGATCGGCGGCGCTGACCCGCGAAGGCCGGGTCTTCGTCGACGAGATGATCACGTTCTACCACCGTCTGGACGATTGTCCGCCCCCCACGGGGCATCTCGCGCGCGCGCAGGCGTACGTGTCCACCGCGAAGGTGATATGGCAGCAGAGGAACGGCTCGCGAAGGCAGTGAGCGACCGCGCGATATCGGCCGGAGCGACCATGCTCCGGTGTATGTTGACAACGCTCGCAATGAGGCAGGGAGACGGTTGAATGCCCGGAACGCGTACGCAAGTTGGAGCAACCGGGGCGCAGGCCGTCACCATTAGTTTCGCCGGTTTCAACCGCGCCTGGGCGGCGTGGATCTCGGACCGTCTGGAGCGGCGCGGAGTGACGGTCGTCCTGCAGCGGTGGGACCCCCCGGTGGAGGACGCCCTGGAGGAGTCGTTGCGGGATCTGACCCTGGCCCGCGGTCGCGTGCTGGTTATCCTCAGCGACTGGTACTTCCAGCTCGGCCCCCGCAGCCACGACGAGTGGAACAGAGCCCTGCGCGAGGTCGTCGCCCCCGACCCCGACCGCTTCGCCGCCGTCTGCGTCACCACCTCCGCGATGCCCGGCGCCACCTCGGTCTTCGGTGCGGCAGATCTCACCAACGTCGGTGCCGACGAGGCCGAGCGGCGGCTCCTCGTACGCCTGGGTCTGCCCACCGATCCGTTGCCCGAGCCGGTCGGGGCCAGGCAGGGCCCCCGCTATCCGGCCGACACCCCCGAGGTGTGGGGCGGGGTGCCGCGCCGCAACATCCGCTTCACCGGCCGCGAGGAACTGCTCAGCAAGGCGTACCGGTCCCTCCAGGACGCCGGATCCGGCGCCGGGGTCGTGACCCTGCACGGCATGTCCGGCGTGGGCAAGACCCAGCTGGCGGCCGAGTACGTCTACCGCTTCGGCTCCGAGTACGACGTCGTCTGGTGGGTGCCCGCCGACCGCCGCGCCCTCTACCGCCAGAAACTCGCCGAACTCGCCCCCGAACTGGGCCTGTCCACCGGCGCCGAGTACGGGGAACGGCTGCGCGCGGTACGGGACGCGCTGCGCCGCGGCGAACCGCACTCCCACTGGCTCCTCGTCCTCGACGGCGCCGACGAGCCCGAACACATCTGGGACCTGGTGCCGACCGGTCCCGGACACGTCCTGATCACCTCCCGCAACCCGGAGTGGAGCGAGCACAACAGCAACCTCGTCGAGGTCCCGGTCTACGCCCGCGAAGAATCGGTCGCCTTCATCCGCCGCCGGGCCCCGCGTCTGACCCCGCCCGAGGCCGACCAGCTCGCCGAAGCCCTCGAAGACCTCCCGCTGCTCCTCGACCAGACCGCCGGCTGGCTCAACGACTCCGACATGTCGGTCGGGGAGTACATCGATCTCCTCGAAGGCGGCATCGACCAGGACGTCGTGAAGGTCTCCGCGGACTTCCCGCTCGCCTTCCAGACCGCCTGGTCGATACTGCTGAACAAGCTCAAGGACACGGTCCCGGAATCCGTCGACCTGCTGCGCCTGTGCAGTTTCTTCGCGCCCGGCTCCATCCCCGTACGACTGCTGAAGGAAATGCCCCCCGGCGAACTGCCGGAACAGCTCTCCGGCCTGATGAACGACCCGCTGCTGTGGAACAAGGCCATCAGCCAGCTCCGGCAGTACTCCGTGGTCCGCCTGGAGTCCCACGAATCGGTCGACGACGAGGCGTCGTCCGGCGAATCGCTCTACATGCACCGCATGGTCCACCAGATCATCGGCAAGGACATGCCGGAACGGGACCGCCAGGAGTTCATCGGCGTGGTCCGCCGGGCCCTCGCGGCCGCGGACCCCGGCCGGCCCACCGACACCCGCCAGTGGCCCGCCTACGCCGAGATCACCCCGCATCTGAAATGGGCCGACGTGCTCCGGAGCACCGATCCGGCGGTGCAGACCCTGGTGCTCAACTGCCTGCGCTACATGTACCTCTCGGGGGAGTACCGGGCCGGCATCAAGCTGGGCGAACGTGCCATGAAGGCTTGGCGGGAACTCCTCGGCGAGGACCACCCCAGGGTCTGGGACCTCAGCTACCAGTACGCGAACGTGCTGCGAGCCGTCGGCGACTACGCCGGTACGGAAGCCATCGAACGGGCCGCCGTCGACCATCTGCGCACCGAACGCGGCGCACAGGACCTGGAACACCTGCGCGCCGCCGGTGGTCTCGCCGCCGACCTGCGGGGCCTCGGCCGCTACGACGAGGCGCTGGAGATGTCGGCCTGGATCCTCGACGCCTACCGCGAGTTGCTGGGTGACCAGGACTCGCGCACGCTCAACGCACAGAACAATCTCGCTACTTCGCTGCGGCTGCTGGGCCGGTACGAGGAGGCGCTCGAACTCAACCGACGCACCCTGGAGGCCCGGCGCCAGGTGCTGCGCCCACGGCACAACTGGACGCTCTACTCCGAGATCAACTACGCGACCGACCTGCGGCTGCTCGGCCGGTACGGCGAAGCCCTGTCGCTCCAGAACCAGAGTGTCGCGCTGCACCGGCGGGTCATGGGCCAGGACAACCCGCAGACCTTGCGCGCCGAACACAACCTCGCGCTCTGCCAGTACCGCACCGGGGAGCGCGCCAAGGCCGCGAACCTGTTCACCCGGGTCCTGGAACGCTCCGAGCGGGTGCTGGGCGAGAACGACCCGCTGACGATGATGTGCGCCGCCAGCCAGAGCTTCTTCGCCCGTGAGCACGCCGACATCGACCAGGCCAGGGACATAAGCGAAAAGGTCGTCTCCGGCTATGCGGACATGCTCGGCGAGGGACACCCCTATGTGGCGGGAACCCGGGCCAACCACGCCCTGATCCTCCGCAACGTGGGGGAGCGGGACCACGCGCACACCCTCCTGGAGGAGGCGCTCGCCGACATGACGCGCGTCGTGGGAGAGAGCCACCCGTGGACGCTGGGCTGTGCCATCAACGCCTCCGCGCTGCGCAATCTGGTGGGCGACCCGGAATCCGCCGCCGCGCTGACGGACTTGGTCATCACCCGGGCCATCGAGGTGCTCGGCCGGACCCACCCGCTGACCCTCTCCGCCCGGATCGCGCACGCCGCCGACCTGCGCGGTATCCGGGATCGGCAGCGCGCGGACAAGGTCGAGGCGGAGGCGCTGGGCGACCTGGTGGCGACGCTGGGTGCCCAGCACGTCCACACGGTCTCGGCGCGCTCCCGCAACCGCCCGTACTGGGACTTCGAGCCGCAGATGATCTGACGTCGATCCGGCAAAGCGTCCGCGAAGGATGACTGAGCGTCAGTAACTGTGCATGACAAGTCGGTTGGCACGTAAAGGGGGAGCGAATGGCGGTCATCGTGGGGTCCGTGGTGCCCGGGGAGGACGGCCCGATACCGGTCGTGGTGGACGCCGAGGCGTACACGAGCGCCGGGGGGCCGCCCACCGACGCCGACTCGTTGTACGACCTGGAGGAGACCCGGGACGGCGGCGCCGCGCGGCGGGCTCTCGGCGCGGCCGGGGACCTGTACGGGGAAGGGCTCGACCTGGCCCGCCGATGCGCGTCCCAGGCCATGCGGCGGTTAGGTGACCTGGGGGAGGGGCTGCGGCCCGACGAGGTCGAGCTCCAGGTCGGCATCACCTTCGAGGCAGGAATGGCGGCTGTGGTGAAGGCCGGGGCGGAAGCCCAGATCCAGGTCACCTTCCGCTGGCAGCCCGGCCAGGAAGGGCGGGCGGACACCACGGTGGTGAACGCTTCATGAGCGGGGTCCCCTCGCCCGCCGGCCCGCCCCGGCCGACGCCACCGATCCCCATCCTCCCGTACAGCCGGATCGTGGGTCAGGACGAACTGAAGCTCGCACTGGAGCTCAACTTCATCGCCCCGGGCATCGGAGGCGTCCTCGTCTCCGGACAACGCGGCACCGCCAAGTCCACCGTCGTACGCGCCTTCGCGCTGATGTCCGGTGGTTCACTGCCCGTCACCCTGCCGATCAACGCCACGGACGACCGGGTGCTCGGCGGCTGGGAACTGGACGCCCTGATGCAGGGCGAACCGAAGAGACAGCCCGGCCTGCTCGAAGAGGCCCACGAGAAAGGCCTGTTGTACGTCGACGAGGTCAACCTCCTGGACGACCACATCGTGAACATCATCCTGGACGTGGTCTCCACCGGCGTCCTGTCCGTCCAGCGGGAGGGCCTGGACACCACCGCGCACGTCTCCTTCGGGCTCGTCGGAACCATGAACCCGGAAGAGGGCAGCCTGCGCGCCCAGTTGCTGGACCGTTTCGGTCTGATGGTCCCGACGGCCGAGCTGGGCATCGAGGACCGGCACCGGATGATCGACGCGGTGCTCACCTTCGAGGAGGAGCTCCGCGTCGAGGACTCCGCCTGGATCCGCGCCGCGGAGCAGGACAACGAGCGGTTGCGCGACGGACTGCTCGCCGCGCGCGACCGGCTGCCCCGCGTCCGGCTGGACGGGAAGATGATCCGGCTCTGTGCCGAGGCGGCCGCGCGAACGGGCGCCGTCGGACAGCGTGGTGACCTGCTCGTGGCCCGCGCCGCCCGCGCTTTGGCAGCCAAGGACGACGCCCGACGCGTCGAGCCCGCGCATGTGCGCCGTGTGCTGCCGCTCGCCCTGCGTCATCGCAGGCCCGAGTCCGCCCATGGTTCGGCGTTCGGCTGGGGACAGGACGAGGACGCCGCCGTCAGCGACCTGTTCGGCTGAGCCGCCGATGTCCGCCCGCCCGCCGCAGTCCGCGCTCGCACAGGAACCCGGCGAACTGCCCCGTCGACTGCTCACCGTGCTCGTCTGCGCCGCCCTCGAGCCGGGGCTGCCCGGAGTCCTGCTCTTCGACCTGCCGCCGGAGCATCTCGCCGCCGTCACCGATGTGTTCGCCGGACTGGTCCGGATGGCCGGCGGGGATTCGGCAGACACCCCGGTGCAGCGGTCGACGCTCAACGCGGCCACCGTCGACGAGGACCTGTGGTTGTGCCCGCGGATCCGCCGCGGCCCGGAAGGCATCGAGTTCACCGTCGAGCCCGGGCCGTTGACCGAGACGGGCACCGGCGCCTCGCTCGTCGTCGTGCCCGACCTGGCCCGGCTGAGCGTGCCCGGCACGCGCGCCGCCGTCCAGCTCCTCGGGGCCGATGTCGCCACCGTGGAACACACCGGATTCCGCCACCGGTGGCGGCCCCGCACGCGTTGGCTCGCCGTCTGCCGCACCGAGGAGGTCGAACAGGTCTCGCCGCACATTCTGGACCGCTTCCCGCTCCGCCTCGCCGTCCCCGGTCTGCGGCCCGAACCGGAACCCGACCCCCTTGGTCCGCTCCCCGCCGCATGGGCCGCGGCCCTGGACCCCCGGGCGCCCCGTCCGCTCATGCCCCTCCACACCGAAGTTCCCCCACGCGTACTGGAGATGCTGGACGCCCGCGACGGCGCCGGGCACCGCAGGACGCTCGCCCTCGCCCGCACCGCCCGCGCCCTTGCCCGGCTGGAGGCGGCCGAGGCGGGGCCCGACGCAGCCGCCGGTCACGGCTCCGCCCCTCGTCAGAGTTCCGTTCCACCCCCCGGCCCGCACCACGTCACCGCCCACCACGTCGACCGCGCCGCCGAACTCATCCGGCTGCGTACCGTGCACCGGCCCCCCGTCCCTCCCGGGCCCGGGCCCGGACCCGCCCCCGCCGGCCCGGATCTGCCCGAGACCTGCCGGGAGGACGTCGAACCCGTGCCCGGCCCGACCCAGGACCGGCACGGAGCCCTCGGCACCCCGGTCCACTCCCCGGGAGCCGAAGAGCCCATCGGAGCGGCCACCGCACCGCTGCCGCAGGACCGCATACCGGACCCCACTCCGTACCCGGAGGACACCGCAGGACCTAGGGCGGAGGGCAGCGAGCTGCGCAACCCCGCCCCACGCCCGGCCGGCGCACCCCGGACCGGGCGGGGACCCGTTGTCGGAGTGCGGCGCGCCCGCGACCTCTGGGACCTCGCCCCGGTCCGTACGGCGATGGAGGCCGCCAAGAACCGCGCGGTCCGCGAGGGCCGCGACCGGCTGGTCATCACTCCGCAGGACCTGCGCGGCTACGTCCGGGCACCCGAACCCGTGACCCTGCTCACTCTCGTGCTCGACCACACCTGCCACCCGGGCTGGGACTGGCACCCCGCGCTCGAACCGTTCCTGCAATGGGCCTATGTCACCCGGGCCTCCGTCCAGGTCGTGGAGGTCGGCAGCGGGGCAGCCGCGGACGAGCTGCGGGCCGAGTCCTTCGCGGCCCGCTCCACCCGGGACCCGCGGATCGCCGCCGCGCTCGACCGGCCGCCGGGCCGGGCCACCCCGCTCGCCCACGGCCTCGACCGGGCCGGCCGCGCTCTGCGCCACGCCTTCCAGCACCACCGTGCCGGAGGTGTCGAGGCGCTCCTGGTGGTCGTCACCGACGGGCGCGGCAACGTGCCGCTCGCCGCGGCGCACCGGGGCCGTCGGCCGGGCGACGAACCGGTGGGACGGGCCGGGATCGAGGACGCGCTGGCGGCCGCCGGACGGATCGGCTCGCTGGGACGGACCCGGCTGCACTGCGTGGTCGTCGACCCGGGACGCCGTCCGTACACCGCCCTGCCGACCGAACTCGCCCACGCGTTGCGCGGCAGCGTGATCGTGGGACGGCCGGACGACGAGGCGGTGGACCGTGCGTGATGAGCCGCTGCGGGCCATCCGGCGACTCGGCCGAATCGCGGGGCAGGTGCTGCCCGCCCCACGCGCCGTCGTACCCGAAGGGGCCCGGACCGGACAACCGCAGGGGCTCGGTGCGGAGCCCGTGCACGCGAAAGCGCTCCCCACCACGACGTACGCCCGGGTCAAGGTGAAGCGTCACCGCACACCGCACGGCGCGCCGGAGGCCTTCGGTTTCGAGGCGTACTGCCCCGGAGTGCCGCCGCTGGAGTACTGCTCGGGCGAGGGGCAGCGACGGCCGCAGGCCATCAGCCTGCGCAGTGCTCGCCAGGGCGGTGAGCCGCCGTCCGAACTCCTGCGGTCCATCCGCCGCTGGTCCGGACACCAGCGCCCGCTGACCGACTGGATCAACCGCTGCCGTGCCGCCCACCGCGACGCCCTCCAGATCGTGTTCCTCGACCAGACGGGCTTCGACCTGCCCTGGGAGGCGCTGACCCTGCCGGCCGTCACGGAGACCGGGCTCGCCGGCGGGCTGCTGGGGGCGCTCGTCGACATCGCCCGCTGGCTCGATGTGCGGCACGGACGGGACGACTTCCCGGCCGACGCGGCCGCTCCCGCGGGTGGCGTCCTCGGGTATTTCCACCACGACATGCGCTCCGACATGACTGTCTTTCAGGGCTACGATCACCGGCCGCACACCGGCATCGTCAGCTTTCTGAACAGTCTCGACGCGCACGACGCCGACCGGACCGGACTGGTTTACATGGGCTGCCACGGCACCTTCGCCGATCAGCTCAGCAAACTGACCCTGGCAGACGTCACCTGGGCCGAGTACAGCGACCAGGAGATGACCCTGCTGCGCAGGGACGGTTCACTGGTCTGTCTCAACGCCTGCCACTCCGGGGGCCTGCTCGACTACGACGGCGACGGCCGGCAGTATCTGCGCGGCTTCACCGAGATCTTCCTCGGCAAGGGGGCGGGCGGCTGCATCGTCACCGCCGGAAAGATCGGCGAGGCCGAGGCCGGTGACCTGATCCGTCATCTGGTCGAGGCCGTGACCGCAGATCCCGCCCGCCCGGTGGCCCGCGCGCTGCGCGCCTTCCGCGCCAGGGCGCTCGCCGAATTCGAGGCCGGGGGCGGAAACCCGCTCCAGGCCGGGGGCGGCATTCCGCTCCAGGTCAGGGACGACGGCACCTTCGACGCGCGAGGACAGCGCCACGTCCTGCGATTGCTCTACAGCCTGATGTTCCAGTACTACGGTCACCCCCTCAGCACGCTGCACCTCACCGGACCCCACGAGCACGGCGCACGGGAGCGAGAGGGGGCCTCACCATGAGCGGTGACGAACAACCTCTGCTGATCGAACCGGTCGTGGGCTGGCTGCGCGAGGTGGAGCCAGGACTGGTCCACTACGTCAGCGTCGACCTGCGCGGCCCCCTCGGCGCCCGCAGCGAGCACGACGGCGAGGCATGGCCCTACGACGAGGAGGAATTGGCCTTCAGCGTCTCGCTGGACGGTGCTCCGAACTTCGTCTGTGAAGTGCTCGACGACCCCGGCGTCGTACTGCACCGGTTCGGCGGTACGTACGGCCCGGCGCGGTTCGTCGTCACGGCAGGTGAGGTCACCGGTCCCGCCGTGCTGCGGCTGACCATCTCCAACCAGTGGGGCATGCCGGTCCGCAAGGCCGAACTGCCCTGCCACATCAGGGAAGCGGCGTCGGAGCCCAAGACGCCCCGAACGGTCGTCGGACGTCTGCCGGGGCTGTCGCCCGAGGCGCGCCCGGACACCGCTCGGCCGTCCGGTGGGTCGAGTGAAGGAGAGGCGGACCGGGCGGCGCCCGCCAACGCCGCGCGGCCGAGCAGGGCGACCGGGCAACTGCGTGCGTTCCTGGAGCGGCTCACCAACTTTCGTGCGCCGTCGCCGCCGGGCGCGGCCACGGCCGCCCGGCCGCCCGTGCCGCCGGGGCCGGAGCCGACACGGCCACCGGATGTCGCGAACCGGTCCGAGGACCGCGCCGAGGCCTCGACCGACAGATCGCCCGATCCGCCGCCCGGCGCCGGTACCACGGTCACGATCAGCTTCGCCGGCCCCGACCGGGCCTGGGCGGTGTGGATCGCGGACCGCCTGGAGCGTCGCGGAGTGCCGGTGGCACTCCAACGCCGGGAGCCGCCGGGGGAAGCCCTGCTGCCGGAGGTGCCACCGGTGGAGTTGCTCAGGGACCTGCTCCTGTCGCCCGGTCGCATCCTGTTGCTGCTCAGCGACGCGTACCTGCGGCCCGGCCCGGACAGCCACGAGCAATGGAGCCGGGCCCTGTTCGAGGTCGTCGCGCGCCGCCGGGACCGGTTCGCGTCCGCCCCGGACCGATTCGCAGCCGTCTCCCTCACCACTTCGGCGCTGCCTGCCGCGACGGCCGTGCTGAATCCCGCCCACCTGGTAGGCATCGGCGAGGCGGAGGCCGAGCGGCGGCTGCTGACCCGGCTGGAGCTGCCCGTCGACGCACCGCCCGAACATGCGGTGGCCGGGCCGCGACCCCGGTATCCGGCCGACATCCCCGAGGTGTGGGGCGGGGTACCGCGCCGCAACACCAGGTTCACCGGACGCGACGAACTGCTGAACCGGACACATCAGCTGTTCGTGGACGCCGAGCCGGGACGCGGCCGGGTCGCCCTGTGCGGGATGTCCGGCGTCGGCAAGACCCAACTGGCCGTCGAGTACGCCCAGCGCTTCGGCTCCGACTACGACGTGGTGTGGTGGGTGCCCGCGGACGGCCGCTCTCTCTTCCGTCAGCGGTTGTCCGAACTCGCCCCGGAACTGGGCCTGTCCACCGGTGTCGAATACGGGGAGCGGTTGCGCGCGGTAGCCGACGCGCTGCGTCGCGGCGAACCCTACGCACGCTGGCTCCTGGTCCTCGACGGCGCCGACGATCCCGAACAGATCCGGGATCTGGTACCGGCCGGGTCGGGCCATGTCCTGATCACCTCGCGCCATCTGGGATGGGGCGAGCACAACAGCATGCTCGTCGAGATCCCGGTCTACGAGCGCCGGGAGTCGGTCGACTTCATCAACCGCCGCGCCCCGCGGCTCACCCCGGCCGAGGCGGACCGGCTCGCCGAGGCACTGGAGGATCTGCCGCTGCTGCTCGATCAGACCGCGGGCTGGCTCAATCAGTCCGGGCTGACCGTCGACGAGTACATCGAACTCCTCACGAACGGCATCGGAGAGGACGTGGTCAGAGTCTCCGTGGACTTCCCGGTCGTCTTCCGGACCGCCTGGACGATTCAGCTGAGTCAGCTGCTGGAGAGCGATCCGGAGGCCTTCGAACTCCTGCGCCTCTGCGCCTTCTTCGCACCCGGCTCCATCCCCGGACAGCTACTGACGCGCGCACAGCTGCCCGGCTCGCCCGGTGACGACCCCGCACGCCTGCGAGCCATGCGCCAGTTGCTGCGTCACTCGGCTGCCCGTCTGGAGACCGGCTCCTGGCCGGTCGGCGACGGCGAAGCGCTTCAGCTCCACCGGTTGTTCCACCAGCTCGTGCGCAGCGGGATCTCCGGGGACGACAGAGCTCTCTACCGCGACGCCGCCCGGCACGCGTTGGCGGTGTCCGACCCCGGGGACCCCGCCGACATCGGTGCCTGGCCGCTGTACGCCGCCCTCATCCAGCACCTCGAATGGGCAGAGGCGCTGGAGAGCACCGACCCTCCGGTGCAGCAGCTCGTCCTCAACTGCCTGCGCTACATGTACCTTTCGGGGGAGTACGGCAGTGGAATACGGCTCGCCGGGCCCGCCATGGATTCCTGGCGGTCACTGCTCGGAGAGACGCACCCGAGGATCTGGGACCTCAGCCACCATTACGCCAATCTGCTGCGCGCGCTCGGTGACTACCGCACGAGTGAGAGCGTCGAACGCAGGGTGACCGTCTCGCTGCGGGCCGAGGGCAGGGAATCGGAACCGGAGCATCTGCGCGCGGTCGGCGGGCTCGCGGCCGATCTGCGCGGTCAGGGGCGCTACCAGGAGGCGCTGACGCTCTCCGTCTCGATCAGGGACCGCTGTCTGACCCTCTTCGGCCAGGAGGACGGCCGCACGCTGAACGCGGACAACAACCTGGCCGTGTCGTTGCGCCTGCTCGGCCGGTACGAGGAGGCCCTGGCACTTGACCGGCGCACCCTCACCCTGCGGCGGGCCGTGCTGCGCAGGGAGGCGTCGGCGACCCTCTACTCGGAGATCAACTGTGCCATCGATCTGCGGCTGCTCGGGCACCACCAGGAGGCCGAGGAGGAGCTGAGCCGGACCGTCGACAGCCATCTGCGGCTGCTCGGGGCCGGTAATCCTCAGACCTTACGCGCCCAGCACAGTCTGGCGCTGTGCCGGTATGCCCGGGCGGGAGCAGCCGTGGCCCTGCCCCTGCTGATCGACGTACGGGACCGCTGCCTGCGCGTGCTCGGTGAACACGACCCGCTCACCCTGCAGATCACGGCGAGCGGTGCCTGCGTGGAGGGGGAGGCGGGCGACCCCGGGCAGGCGCGGGCGCTCCATGAGCAGGTGGTGGCCGGATACTTGCGGATGCTGGGCCCGGAGCATCCGTACACCATCGGAACGCAGGGCAACATGGCCTTGATGCGGTGGACCCTGGGCGATCACGCCATCGCGAGCGACGGTATCGAGCAGGCCCGCACCCTGATGGCCCGCGAGGTGGGGGAGGATCACCCGTGGGCGATCGGCTGGGGGTTGAACACGACGCTGGTACGGATCTGGACCGGGCAGCAGGAGGCCGCGCGAGAGCTGGGCCGGGAGTGCGCGGCCCGGGCGGCCACTGCGCTGGGGCCCCGTCATCCGCTGGCCGCCGCCTGCCGGGCGGCCTACGTGATGACGCCGACGACTGACGACCCGCCGTTTCAGCCGTTCGAACCGCTCGTCATCTGAGGACCGTCCGGCGAGTGCGCCGTGCCGACCGGGCGGTGGCGCGCCGGACGGCTGTGCGCGTGGCCGCGGCACGAGCCCGGGCACCCCGAAGGGCCCGCTCCCGCGATCATCTCGCGGG
>NZ_JBHVFF010000125.1:0-22474 GCF_042801895.1 Streptomyces sp. NPDC057543
GGAGCGCCAGGCGACGGCGACGACGACGAGGGCGACGGCGAAGCCGATGAGGGCGGCGAGGAACTGCTGGCGGCGGCCCGACGCCGGCTGCGGAGAGCGGCAGGCCCGTGAAACCGTTCCGCGACGCGCGTCCCGCGCACCGTTTTGCGACGCGCGTCCCACGACGTGAAAGGAGCGCCCATGTCCACCGCCGCCCCCGTCTCCTACCGCCACGGCGGCCTGGTCTGCACGGACCACACCCTCGATGTGCCGCTCGACCACGACACCCCCGACGGCCCCACCATCGGCCTGTTCGCCCGCGAGGTGGTCGCCGTCGGCCGCGAACACGAGGAACTGCCCCGGCTGCTCTGGCTCCAGGGCGGCCCCGGCGGCCGTGCCGAGCGTCCCAACGCGGCGGGAGCCTGGCTGCGCCGCGCCCTCACCGACTACCGCGTCGTCCTGCTCGACCAGCGCGGAACCGGCCGCTCCACCCCCGCCGACCGGGTCACCCTCGCCCGGTTCGGCACCGACGGCGAAGCCGCCGCCGGGTATCTCGCCCACTTCCGTGCCGACTCGATCGTCCGTGACGCCGAACTGCTGCGCCGACACCTCCAGGGCCAACGGCCGTGGAGCGTCCTCGGGCAGAGCTTCGGCGGCTTCTCCACCCTGACGTATCTCAGCCTCGCCCCCGAAGGGCTCGCACAGGCCTACATCACCGGCGGTCTGCCGACCCTCACCGGCCACGCCGACGACGTGTACCGGGCCGCCTACGCCCGTACCCTCGCCCACAACGAGCGCTACTTCGCCCGCTACCCCGGCGACCAGCGGCTCGCCGACGCCGTCGCCGCGCACCTCGACGCGCACGACGTCCGCATGCCGACCGGCGAGCGGTTGACTGTCCGCCGCTTCCAGACCCTCGGCATCACCTTCGGTACCTCGGCGAAATTCGATTCGCTCCACTACCTCCTGGAGATCGCCTTCACCGAAGGCGCCCACGGCCCGGAGCTCACCGACACCTTCCTGCGCGGTGTCGACGCCGCCGTCTCCTTTGCCGAACGCCCCCTGTACGCCGCGCTCCACGAGCCGATCTACGCCCAGGGGTCCCGCCCCACCGACTGGTCCGCCCACCGCGTCCGGCGGGAGTTCCCCGCCTTCGACGCCACGGCCGCGACTCCGCTGCGATTCACCGGCGAGATGGTCTATCCCTGGCAGTTCGAGGAGGACCCCGCGCTCGTCCCGCTGCGCGGCGCCGCCGAGGCGCTGGCCGCCCGCACCGACTGGCCGGCCCTCTACGACCTCGACCGGCTCGCCGCCAACGAGGTCCCCGTCGTGGCCGCCGTCTACCACGACGACATGTACGTCGACCGCGAGCAGGCCCTCGTCACCGCCGATGCCGTCCGCGGTCTGCGGACGTGGGTGACCGACTCCTACGCGCACGACGGGGTACGGGCCGACGCCGCGGTGCTGGACCGGCTGATCGCCATGGCCCGGGACGAAGCCTGACCGTCCGTACCGGGGCGGGGCGCCGCCAGGGGGCGCCCTGCCCCGGCGCATATGATCGACCGGCCAACTGCCGACCGTCGTCCTGCCGTGCCACCGGGGGTGCCCCATCAGTTCCGTACGTATCCGGCTGCCCCAACAGCGCGGCGAACTGCTGACCCGGCGCGAGGACGGCGAGGACCTGCACCATCTGGTGTGGCGGCTGGGGCGCGGATGGCGGGTGTGCAGCAGTGCCGTGCTCGGCGGCGGCATCGGCCCGCGCGACTGGATCCTCAACGCCCAGGTGCCCGGCGGCTATCCGCGTATGGACCCCGACCGCCATCTCGCCCTGATCGCCGCCGCGGAACACCTCACAGGACCTGGCGCCGGGCTGATGACGGCCGCCGACGTCACCGCGCACACGGTCGCCGACGACGAGGGCGTCACGGCCACCGCCACCTGCGGACTCGGCGTACGCGGCTGGGCGGCGACCCCCGTCGAAGGCACCGACGGCCCGCTGCGGCCGGGCACGGTCAACATCGTCGTCATACTCCCCGTGCCGCTCTCCGACGCCGCACTCGTCAACGCCGTCGCCACGGCCACCGAAGCCAAGGTCCAGGCACTCCTCGACGCGGGTCTCGACTGCTCGGGCACCCCCACCGACGCCGTCTGCGTGGCCGCCCCCTCCCCGGGACCCGACCCCGGCGAACCCTTCGCGGGTCCGCGTTCGCGCTGGGGAGCGCGACTCGCCAGGGCCGTGCACGCTGCCGTACTCGACGGTGCGCTGCGGCAATCCTGAGAACCCGCCGCGCCGCGAGCCGACCCGGGCGCGGCCGACCAAGGGAGTCCCTCATGTCCTCAAGTGCTGCCGACGCCACCCCGCAGCGGCCGACCGTCGCCGTCCTCGGAACCGGGATCATGGGATCCGGTATGGCCCGGAGCCTGCTGCGGGCCGGACTCGATGTCCGGGCCTGGAACCGGACACAGGCCAAGGCGGCCCCGCTCGCCGCCGACGGCGCCACGGTCACGGAGACGGCGGACGAAGCAGTGCGCGGCGCCGACGTCATCCTCACGATGCTCAACGACGGCCCCGCCGTCGCCGCCACGCTCGCCGCCGCGGCGCCGGGGCTCCACACCGACCAGGTGCTGCTCCAGAGCTCGACCGTCGGGTTCGAGGCCACCGCCGATCTCGCCCGGCGCGCCGCGGACCTGGGTCTGGTCTATCTCGACGCGCCGGTCTCCGGCACCAAACAGCCTGCGGAACAGGGCGCGTTGACGGTCTTCGTCTCCGGCCCCGGCACCGTCCGGGCGACGGTGGACCCCGTGCTGGAAGCGATCGGACAGCGCACGGTCTGGGTCGCCGAGGTCCCCGGAGCGGCGTCGCGGCTGAAACTCGTGGTCAACACCTGGGTGATCAACCTGGTCAACAACATCGCGGAATGCCTCAACCTCGCCGAGGGCCTGGAGATCGACCCGCAGACCTTCCTCGACGTCATGAAGGGCGGCCCGCTGGACTCCCCGTACCTCCAGGGCAAGTCCGCCGCGGTCCTCTCCGGCGACCTCACCCCCAGCTTCACCCTGTCCACGGCGCTCAAGGACACCCGCCTCATCCTGGACGCGGCGGAGAAGTCGGGGGTGCGGCTGGACCTGGTCGCCGCGTCGGCCGACCGATTCACCCGCGCCGAGGCGGCAGGGCACGGCGGCGAGGACATGATCGCCACCTACTACGCGGGCCGCGCCCCGGAGAAGGACAGCGACTGAGCGCGCCGGCGGGTCCGGGTGCCGGAGCGATCCGTTCCGGCACCGCAGGCCCCCGCGGGGCCGTCGGATCACCCGCACCTCGTGCCGGAGCGATCTGTTCCGGCACCGCAGGTCCCCGCGGGGCCGTCGGATCACCCGCACCTCGTGCCGGAGCGCGGCGTCGAACACGTCGAACAGGTGGCCACGAGATCGCCGGGATCACTCCTCGACGAACATTCCGCTGCGGAGCTTGTGCAGAATCCTGTTGATCAGCCGGGACACGTGCATCTGCGAGATGCCGAGCTCCGCGCCGATCCGGGACTGTGTCATCTCCTGGCCGAAACGCATGTCGACGATGCGGCGCTCACGCTCGTCCAGACCGCCCAGCAGCGGCGCCAGCGCGTGCAGGTTCTCGACCGTCTCCATGGCGGGATCCGGGCCGCCCAGAACGTCGGCGAAGGTGCGGCCCGCCGCATTGCGCTGACTCACGTCGGCCGGATCGGCCGGCATGTCCAGCGACCCCGCCGTGTATCCGTTGGCCGCCACGATGCCCTCGGTGACCTCCCTCTCGCTCAGCCCCAGCTGCTCGGCGAGTTCCGGGACGGTGGGCTCGCGGTCGAGCTCCGTGGTGAGGCACTCCTTGGTCCTGGCGATGTCCACCCGCAATTCCTGAAGCCGGCGCGGGACATGCACCGCCCAGCTGGTGTCGCGGAAGAATCGTTTGATCTCACCGGTGATGTACGGGATCGCGAACGAGGTGAACTCGACCTCGCGGGAGAGATCGAACCGGTCGATG
Organism: Streptomyces sp. NPDC057543; assembly: GCF_042801895.1. Lineage (NCBI taxonomy): Bacteria > Bacillati > Actinomycetota > Actinomycetes > Kitasatosporales > Streptomycetaceae > Streptomyces > Streptomyces sp. NPDC057543. The sequence continues at coordinate 3,995 of NZ_JBHVFF010000125.1, forward strand.
GCCTTGATCAGCCCGATGGTGCCGACCTGGACGATGTCCTCCAGGTCGCCGCCGCCCCGGTTCCGGAACCGCCCGGCGGCGAACCGGACGAGGGAGAGGTTCATCTCGATGAGGGTGTTGCGCGCGTACTGGTGGGCGGGAGTCCCCTCCTCCAGGGTCCGCAGACGTTCGAAGAACAGTCTGGACAGCTCCCGGGCGTCGGAAGGAGCGACCTTCCCCGCGTCCTCTATCCACGGCAGTTCACCGCTGTCCGCGGCAGCCTCCGTGAACCCCGTTACCTCCGTCGGCTCCACGGCAACCACCCCGTACCTTCCGGTTGCTGTCGGCCTGTCGGCCGACGTCGGCCGTGCGCCCTCCGCCCGCTCCGCACCGGCGGTCCGCGCAGTGTGCGCCGTCATCTCGTCACGCTCCCCTGGTCGTAGGCCATGAGGTACATGCGTCTGCCCCGGAGGGAGGCTCCCATGCGGAACTGGGGAAGTTGATCAGGTCACACGGCAGTAATGGCCGGGAATCGCCGTGATCGGCCGTCGTGTTCGTACGGAGGCCGGACGCGCCGGACAGCGGAACCGCCCCACCGGTACGGGGGAGCCCGGTGGGGCGGTCATCTCCAGACTGCCACAGCCGACGGCACAATGGGGACCGACCGGCGTATATCCAGCGGTAGTTGAGTCGAAATCGTTGGTGTTCCGTCTCGGTGTCGCTGCCCGGACGGGTCAGTCGCGCGGGTAGCCGACGATGGTGTGCGTGACCGCGGGGGAGTCCTCGGTGGTGTAGTAGTGACTGCTGAGTCCCGAGAACCGGGCCGTGTCCCCCGCCTCCAGAAGGTGCGGGACGTCGTTCACCACCAGCGTCACCCGGCCGGACATCACCAGCACGTACTCCACCGAGTCCGCACCGTGCGAGCTGACTTGGCTCCGGGCATGCGGATGCAGACGGGTCCGGTAGATCTCGATGCGGCCCTGCTCATGGCCGGAGAACAGCAGATTGACCGAGGTCTCGTCCTCGGGTTCGTCCAGCGACGCGGCGCGGACGATCTCCGGGCCGAGCAGCGGCTGACGGAGCAGCTCCGTACAGTTCGTGCCCAGCACGTCGGCGATCCGAACCAGGACGTCGACGGTCGGATTGGCCTCGGCGCGTTCGATCTGGGACAGCAGCCCCTTGCTCACACCGGTCGCTGCCGAGAGCTCGCGCAGGCTCCAACCACGGGCCAGCCGACGCCGGTTCAGATTCCCGGCCAGTGACGTCCGGACGCCGAAGGTGCCGGGTCGCTGAGCCTGTGGCGGACGCGGGGGTGCGGGCAGGCCGACGATGGCGGGCGACTCGGACACCCTTCCTCCTCGCTCTCGGTGGTACGCACAGGTCAGCGGCACACTCTACCGGCGCGGCCGTCACCAGGTCGGTTTCCGGGGGCGTCCGTGGCTTCGGGCAGTGCGTCGATCACGGCCGGGTGCAGGGGTGTTGCGGTGTGTGCAGCACATCGGCCGTGGTGCCCTGTTAGACGATCCGCCCCTGATGCATCACGGCGACCCGGTCGGCGATCTGCCGCACCACACCGAGGACATGGGTGATGAACAGGACGGCAAAGCCCTCGCTCCGCTGGAGCGGGGCGAGCAGATTGAGCAGCTGTGCCTGGACCGAAACGTTCAGTGCCGCCACCGCCTCGTCGCAGATCAGCAGCCGGGGCCGGGCGGCCGGCGCCCTTGCCAGGGCCACCCGTTGACGTTCGCCGCCGGAGAGCGCGGCCGGGCGGCGGGAGGCGTACGACGCGGGCAGCCCGACCTGTTCGAGCAGCGTGCGGACCTCGGCGCCGGACGTGTCCTCCCGCCCCCGCCGACCGGTCGCCGCGGTCAGCGCCTCGCGCAGGGCCGAGCCCACGGTACGGAGCGGATTGATCGAGGAGTACGGGTCCTGGAAGACGATCTGCGCCTGTTCCGCAAGGCGCCGCCGGTCCGCGGTGTCGGGGCGGCGCCCGGCGGGCAGGGCGGTGCCGCCCACCGTGACCGTGCCGCCGTCGACGGTTTCGGGACCGACCGCGATCCTGGCGAGCGTCGTCTTGCCGCAGCCGGACTCGCCGACCAGGGCCGCGACGGTGTCCCGCGGGACGGTGGGGTGGGGCATATCGCTCCGACGGGTCGGAAAGGGTGGTCGTGTCTTGAGTGGTGGAATCGCTCAACGCCTGACGATCCGGAGGAACGGCTCGCAGTCGCGCCGACGTACCCGACCTCGGGCATTCGGCGGACGGGGTCGGTGCTGGGATCATGAGCGGAGCAGGGGAAGATGCGACCAAGGGGGGCGTCATGATTTCCGAGCCGGAAATGGCGGGCGAGCCGGGCGGATTCGGGGGCGGCGAGGCGCGGGACGGGGGAGTGTCCGGCGAGGTGCTGGACTCCTACGGCCACCGGCACCTGGACTTCGGTCAGGGGCATACGGACTTGGGCCAGGGGGGCATGGGGGCGCCGCGGCCGCGCAGGCCGTGGCGGTGGGCGCTGGGCGGAGCCGTGGTGGCTTCGGCCGTGTGGGCGGCGGCGCTGCTCCTGTTCCCGTTCCCATGGGGTGACCGACGACCGGACATGCACGGATACCGGTTGAACGAAGCCCCCTGCCCGGCGCTGCCACTGAAGGCGATCGGTACGGCGATCGCACCGAGAGAGTCCACGGACGAGGCGGAATCACCGGGCAGGGCGGACTCGGCGATTCTGAACGACCCGGTGCTGGATCAGGTCAGGTGTTTCATCGCTCTTCGTTCCGTCGCCGGGCGTGAACGCTCTGCGAAGGGCTGGTCCGTAGGCTATTCCGTCGGCGTCACGGTGGAACTGCACAAGAGGGCCGACCCCGCTGCCGAGTTCGAGGCGAAGCGCGGGGTGACCGATTTCGGCGCCGATCCCGGCGTGAAGGTGGAGGCGGTCTCGGACCTCGGCGACAAGGCGTATCTGCTGACCTCGGACAACGGCATCGCGGAACTGCGCGTGCTGGAGGGCGGCGCGGTCCTCTCGCTGTCTCTCTCCTCCTCCCTGCAGTACCAGGACAACCTCGGCGGAGCACCGATGGGTGACGGACCGGACCTCCCCGATCTCTCCCCGTACCAGTCCGCGATGATCAGCGACATGCGCGACCTGATGGACGGCCTCAAGCGCTGACGGTTATTCAGAAGCTTGGCGGATAACGCCCGTTCCCGCTCCAGATCCCGCTCCCGCGCCGGGTGCGGGCAGCGGCCGGCCGGCACCGGAAAACGACGTGCGCACGGCCTTCGGTGCTGTCAGGATGCGCCGGTGAACCGTGAAGAGATGTCCAGGCTTGCCCATGCCGAACACCCGATCAAGTCCCCGCTCGACGACGAATCTGTGCGACAACTCCTGGCGCGTGGCGCCCCGCGCGGGGACGAGCGGTTGCTCGACCTGGGCTGCGGCGGCGGAGAATGGCTGCTGCGTGCCCTGGCCACGCACCCGCGGCTGTTCGCCGAAGGCGTCGACACCTCCGAGGACGCCCTGGAGCAGGCCCATGAGGCCGCGAGCCGTCTCGGCGTCCAGGAACGCCTCGCACTGCACCACCAGGACGCCGCGCAGTTCCGTTCCGCGCACTCGTTCGACTTGGTGCTCAGCGTCGGGGCCGCGCATGCCTTCGGCGGACTGCTGCCCACGCTGGCGGCGGCGCGTACACACCTGGCTCCGGGTGGACGCGTCCTGATCGGTGAGGGTTTCTGGGAACGCGAGCCGTCGCAGGAGGCCATCGAGATGCTCGGCGACTTCACCGACCTCGCGACCACCCTGGACCACGTCGCCGCCGACGGGTGGACTCCGGTCCACGGTCACGTCAGCACGCGCCGCGAACTTGACGACTACGAGTGGTCCAACTGGGGGTCGCTCGCCTCCTGGGCCCTGGATCACCCCGACCACCCGGACAGCCCGCAGGTGCTGGAGACGGCCGCGGTCCGGCGTACCGAATGGCTGCGTGTCTACCGGGAATCCTGGGGCTTCGTCAGTCTGGTCCTACGTCGGACAGCCGGCTGAATCGCGGCAGGTCACCGGGATCTTCCAGGCCCGCCCCGTGACCTGTCGTCAAGCAGGCTAGCTTAGGCTCCGGTTGTGAAATTCGGCGTGAACATACTCAATTTCGGTGTCGGCACCACCCCGGCAAGTCTCCTCCAACAGGCCATGGATGCACGGGAGTTGGGGTACTCATTCGCGATGATCTCCGACCACATCGCGGTCACCCCCGATGTGCACGAGACGTATCCGGCCCCGTTCTACGACCAGTTCGTGCTCGCCGCGTACATCGCCGGGCGGGTACCCGGTCTGGCGCTCGGCACGACCGTCACCGTGATCCCGTACCGTCACCCGCTGCAGACGGCCCGGCTCGCGGCCAATATCGACAACCTCAACGCCGACGGGTTCATCCTCGGTGCGGGGATCGGCTGGTCGGGGGCCGAGTACGACGCACTGGGCGTGCCCTTCGCCGAGCGGGGGCGCATCACCGATGAATACCTGGCCGCGATCCGGGCCGCCTGGGCCGAGGACCCCGCGACATTCCGGGGCGATTACGTCTCGTACGAAGGCGTACGGACCGCGCCCGCGCCCACATCCGCTCCCGGCCTGCCCGTCTGGGTCGGTGGCAATTCGACCGCCGCTCAGCGGCGCGCCGCCCGGCTCGGCGAGGGCTGGCACCCGTACCGGCTGCCACTCGACGCGATCCGGGCCGGGCTGCCGTTGATCACCGAGGAGGCCGAACGCGTCCACCGCCCCGCTCCCGCGCTCGTGCCGCGGCTGCAGATCCGCGTCACCGACGCCCTCCTCGGCGGTGAACGCCCCGCCGGACACGGCACGATCGACCGGATCCGGGCCGATCTGGCGGAACTCGGCGAGCTGGGCGCCACCCATGTGCTGCTCGACGTCAACCCGGACACACCCGCGGAGCGCGGCACCGCGGGCGACGACCGGAAACTTCTCGAACTGCTGGTGAACAAGGTCGTGGACCCGGTCACGGGCGGCGTCCGCTGAGCATGGTGGGAGACGGCGCGGTGGTCGTCGCGGCGAGCGTTGCGGGCGGATGAACACCCCAGCGATCCGGGAATACACGCACGCCGAGGCGCCTTCCTGCTGCTGTGGAGAGCGGTGACTGGCCCGGCCCCCGGGTGCCGTGCACGGTCGCCGTCATGAACATGAATCAGGAGAGAGGGAGCTCATGCCCAAGGCGTACGTGTTCACCCGCAACGGCGGACCGGAGGTCGAGGCCCTTGTCGAACAGGACGTGCCGGTGCCCGGCCCCGGCGAACTGCTCGTCGCCGTCCGGGCGGCCGGGGTCAACCCGGTCGACTGGAAGCTCCGTACGGGGTACATCAGGCCCGGCAGCGAGCCGCAGCCGTTTCCCACCGTGTTCGGCAGCGAGGCGGCCGGTGTCGTCGAAGGCCTGGGCCCGGGCGTCGAAGGATTCACGGTCGGGGACGAGGTCTTCGGCAATCCGGTGACCGGCGGCTACGCCGAGTACACGCTGCTTCCCGTCGCCGTTACCGCGCACAAGCCGGCCGGTCTGTCGTTCGCCGACGCTGCCGTGCTGCCGGTCGCCGCTGCCACCGCGTACGACGGTGTGCGCCAGCTCGGTCCCGCCCCCGGCTCGACCCTGCTGATCACCGGGGCCGGAGGCGGGGTCGGCGTCTTCGCGGTGCAGCTCGCCCGTCACGCCGGTGTTCATGTCATCGCCGCCGCGAGCGCGGCCAAGAAGGACTTCGTCGAGTCGCTCGGCGCGGTGCACGTCGAATCCGGCCCAGGTCTCGCCGACCGGGTGCGGGCGGCAGCGCCCGACGGCGTCGACGCGATCTTCGACCTGGTCGGCGGCGACACGCTCAGGAGCGTGGCCCCGCTGCTCGCCGACCCGGCGAAGCTGATCAGCGCCGGGGGCAAGCCACTGGCGGTGGAGCTCGGCGGGGCGGCCGTCGCCCGCGCCCGTACCGCGGCCGTCCTCGACGAGGTGGCGAACCTCGTCGTCACCGGAGTCCTGCGGACGCATGTGACCGCGACCTTCCCGCTCTCCGGGGCGGGTGAAGCGCTCCGCTCCGTGGAGAACGGACACGCGCGCGGGAAGACCGTGCTCGAGGTGGACGCGTGAGCGCTCCGCGTGCCGCCGCCGGTGACGCGCACCCGCTGGACAACCCGGTCCGCGCCGCGCTGACCGGTCCGCACGCCCATTTCGCCGAGAAGCGCGGCCGTATCCTGCGCTACCCGGCGGACGTGGCCCCCTGGGTCGCGGTGCCGGACCCGACAAAGGCCGCGGACTGGGCCGACGCAGCGGCCCTCGCCGGACCCGGTGGCGCGGTCACCCTCACCGCGTTCCGGGAGCCGCCGCCGGCCGACTGGGAGATCACCTTCCACGCCGAGGGCGTCCAGCTCGTCGACGCCGGGGCCGCGGCGGCCCCGTTTCCGCAGGCCGTGCGGCTGGGAGCCGCCGATGTACCCGAGATGCTCGACCTGGTCGCCCGCACCCGGCCGGGGCCGTTCCTGCCCCGTACGGTCGAGCTCGGTACCTACCTCGGCGTCCGGCGCGAAGGGGTGCTCGTCGCGATGGCGGGTGAGCGTCTGCGCCCGCCGGGCTGGAGCGAGATCAGCGGCGTCTGCACGGACGAGTCCGTGCGCGGTCAGGGACTCGGTACCGGGCTCGTCCTCGCCGTCGCCCACGAGATCAGGGAGCGCGGCGAAACGCCGTTCCTGCACGCCTCCGCCGCCAACACCAACGCCGTCCGGCTCTACGAATCGCTGGGATTCGCGCTCCGCCGCCGGACATCCTTCCTCTCGGCGCTCGTACCGGAGTACCCGCCGGCACGCCTGCCGGGGTCCGGCGCCGTCCGTACGGCAGCCGTGCGGTGACCTCCGGCAGGTGACCTCCGGCCCGGGACTTCCGGGCCGGAGCCCACCGGCCGCCCACCCTCGCGGGACCTTCGACGTGCTCCATGGGCGACTGCTCCATGACGGCGTGGCCCACACGGTTCCGTTGCGCCGCACATCCGTTCCGCTGGACATGGCGGAGCTCAGCGAGGAGGCACGGGCCGCGGAAGGGCTGGACTTCCCGCCGGGCGCAACTCTCCTGCTTTTCACCGACGGGGTCACCGAGGCCCGCGACGCAACGGGCACCTTCTACCCGCTCGACGCCCGGCTCGGCCAGTGGGCGCGGCACGGGCCCCGCGAGGTACTTGACGCACTCCACGTCTGGAGACCTTCTCCGGGAGGCGTGAGACGCGACGACATCGCCGCGCTCGCCCTGTGCCGTGCACCGGCCGGAAGCCGCTTTTGGGCCGGGGGGGCCGGACATGGCACCCGCCGGGCCGCGGCGACCTTCAGCCACGGGTTGGAGACACCGAGGCAGCGGGCTGCCGATTCATTGCCCCGCCGATCCAATGTGTCGCCGATCCAATGTCCCGTCGAGACTTTTGTCGCGACGGGACATTTTTGAGTGTATGGTGCACTTATGAATCCGGAACGGAAGACCCCGGAGCGACGGAGCCGCAAGGCCCGCAGGACCCGGGACACACTGGCGCAGGCCGCGTTCGAGCTCGTACTCGACCGGGGCCTGAAGAATGTGACGGTCGAGGAGATCGCGGAACGCGCCGACGTCGACCGGCGGACCTTCAGCCGGTACTTCACCAGCAAGGAAGCCGCCGTCCTGGACTCGATCCGGGGCGACGGCGACCGGATCAACGATGCCCTGCGCGCCCGCCCTGCCGACGAGCCCCCGCTCACCGCGTACCGGCGCGCCGTCCTCGACTGGCTCGACGACCCCGACGCGCAGGCCTGGCACCGGCGCGCCCGGATCTTCGACGTGCTGGTTCTCGCCGAGCAGGAGCCGACCCTCTACGCCGCGTTCCACCACATCCGGGTGGACGCGCAGGAGGACTCGATCGTCATCGTCGCGAACCGGCTCGGAGTCGACCCGCGGCTGGACATCCGCCCCGCCGTCACGGTCGCCGCGGGCGCCGGGGCACTCCTCGCGGCCCAGGCGGCCTGGGTGCGCGGCAGGCAACCGGAAGGCCTGCCCCGACTGGTCGCGCAGGCCTTTGACGCCCTCTCCGGAGAACTGCTCGCGCAGCTTCCCGCCGGGCCGGCGCCGCACCGCACCACGGAAGGAACCACATGCTCATGAGCACCCCCCTCACCCCCGCCGACCAGGAGTTCACCGGCCGGACCGCCCTCGTCACCGGCGGCGCCTCCGGCATCGGTCTGGCCCTGGCCCACCGGCTGGCCGCAGGCGGCGCGTCCGTCGTCGTGGCCGACTACGACGAGGCCAACGCCCGCAAGGCCGTCGCCGAACTGGAGAGCGCAGGCGCCAAGGCCGCCGCGGTCGCCATGGACGTGACCGACCCCGCGTCCGTCGAAGCGGGCGTCCGCTTCACCGTCGACACGTTCGGCGCCCTGCACCTCGCCGTCAACAACGCGGGCATCGGCGGTCCGAGCAAGCCCACCGGCGAGTACGCGATCGAGGACTGGAACCGGGTCGTCGCCACCAACCTCAGCGGCGTCTTCTACTCGATGCGCTACGAACTCCCCGCGATCGTCGCGGCGGGCGGCGGCGCCGTCGTCAACATGTCGTCGATCCTCGGCACCAACGGCTTCGCCGGATCGCCCGCCTACGTGGCCGCCAAGCACGGTGTCGTCGGCCTCACCAAGACCGCGGCCCTCGAATACGCGGCACGGAACGTCCGGGTCAACGCAGTCGGCCCCGGCTTCATCGACACGCCGCTGCTGCGCGCCACGGACGGCCCGGCCCGCGATCACCTCATCTCGCTGCACCCGGCCGGACGCCTCGGCACGGCGCAGGAAGTCGCCGAACTCGCCGCCTTCCTGCTCTCCGACCGCGCCTCCTTCATCCATGGCAGCTACCACCTGGTGGACGGCGGCTACTCCGCTCCGTGAGCGACGGACGGGTGGTAACGGGGGCAACCAGAGATACACAAAGAGTCAGGAGAACCCCATGAAGGCCGTTCAGTACCGCACCGTCGGCGCGGCACCCGAGGTCGTCACCGTGCCCGACCCGGAGCCCGGGCCCGGCCAGGTGCTGCTCAAGGTCACCGCCGCAGGTGTCTGCCACTCCGACATCGCCGTGATGAGCCGGCCCGCGGAGCAGATCCCCTTCCCGCTGCCGCTCACCCTCGGCCACGAGGGCGTGGGCACCGTCGCGGCGCTCGGCGACGGAGTGAGCGGCCTCTCGATCGGCGAGTCCGTCGCGGTCTACGGCCCCTGGGGCTGCGGTACGTGCGTCAAGTGCGCCGAGGGCAAGGAGAACTACTGCCTGCGCGCCAAGGAGCTGGGCATCACCCCGCCCGGACTGGGTTCGCCCGGTGCCATGGCCGAGTACATGATCGTCGACGACCCCCGCCACCTGGTGCCGCTCGGCGACCTCGACCCGGTCCAGGCCGTACCGCTCACCGACGCGGGCCTGACCCCGTACCACGCGATCAAGCGGTCCCTGCCCAAGCTGGTACCCGGCGCCACCGCGGTCGTCATCGGTACCGGCGGCCTCGGCCACGTGGCGATCCAACTGCTGCGCGCCATGACGGCCGTCCGGGTCATCGCCCTGGACGTCTCGGCGGACAAGCTCGCGCTGGCCCACGCCGTCGGCGCCCACGAGACCGTGCTCTCCGACGAGCACGCCGCGGCCAAGGTACGTGAGCTGACCGGTGGCGTCGGCGCGCAGGTTGTCCTCGACTTCGTCGGAGCACCGCCGACCGTCGTCACGGCCGGGGCCGCGGCGGCCATCGACTCGGACGTCACGATCGTCGGCATCGGCGGCGGTGCGCTGCCGGTGGGCTTCGGCTCCCTGCCGTACAACACGACGGTGACCTCCCCGTACTGGGGATCGCGCTCCGAACTCGCCGAGGTGCTCGACCTGGCCCGCGCGGGATCGGTCGAGGTCCATGTCGAGACCTACACGCTGGACGAGGCGCCGCTGGCCTACGAGCGGCTCCACCACGGCAAGATCAACGGCCGCGCGGTCATCCTTCCCAACGGCTGACCGTCCGGGGCCCGGCCCGTCAGGCCCGTGCGGGCCGTCGCGCTGTGCGACGGCCCACACGGTCGTTCTCGCGGCGGATGCGCGGCGCACCGCACACCGGCAAGTCTGTACGGATGGAATTCGTCGCGCTGATGACGCTGCCCGGACTCGTGATCGGGCTGACCGTCGTCGCTCTCCTCGATCAGCTGATGCTGCGGGCGGGGCGGGCGGGTCTGCTGCCGTGGCGCAACAGCGCCCGCCGGGGCCAGGTCTCGGCGACCGGGTTCGAGCAATTGCACGCGACCTTCTCGCCCGGCAAACAGAACGAGCTCAAGGAGCGCCGGAGCGCTCTGCTGCTGCGCGACGACGAGGAGGACGGCGCCCCGCCCCACCGGTCCACCGTCGACCTCGACGGCGGCCTCGCCGTCATCCGCCTGCCCGGTCACAAGACCTGAGGCGTGTCCGCCCTGCGGCGCAGCACCGAGTCCGCCACTGAACGGACCGGTCACTGCGGGAGCGGCAGTGCCTTCCGTATCAGCGCGGTCCCGAGCCCCACCCAGATCGCGGCGAACAACCATCCGGCGAGCACATCCGTCGCCCAGTGCACCCCCAACAGGATCCGGCTCAGGCCGACGGCCGCCGCCCAGCAGATCACCAGGGCGGTGACGGCGGTACGCAGAGAACGCGGCCACGTACCACCGCGCGTCCGGACACCGAGGGCCGTGAGCAGCAGGCCGGCCATCAGTGCGGACGTCGTCGCGTGCCCGGACGGGAAGGCGAAGCCGGACGCGTGCGTGGCCCAGTCGCCCAAGGGTGGGCGGGGCCGGGCGATCAGCTCCATGAGACCGTAGCGGACACCCTGTACGAGCAGCAGGAAGGCCAGGGCGCCCAGCGCGTACTCCAGCCGTCGACGGGTGTCACGGCCCGCGATCAGCCCGGCGATCATCGCCGCCGCGTACGGGAACACTCCGGTGCCGGTCGCCGTGACGGCCCGAGCGGCCGCCACGAGGCCTGACGGCCGGTGTCGGAGCGACCAGTCATGGGCGGCCCGGTCCAGGGCGGGCTGGGAGCCGTGCCGGGCGGCCAGGACGAGAGCCGCCAGCCCGACGAGTCCGAGCAGCCCGACAAGAACGGCTCCCAACGGTGCACGGAGATCTAACGCCACGGGGCCGGACCGGCCGCGCCTGAGCGTCGAAGCGTTCTCGGTCACCGGTTCGCCACCAGGGGACGCAGTGGGCCTTCGCGCAGCCGGACCACCACCGGGGCGCAGCGCCGCGCCGCGATCGTCAACGGCCAGGCGACGAGCGCGCCCGTGACCAGCCCGATCAGCACATCGTGCGGGTAGTGCACCCCGATCCACACCCGGGACGCCGCCATCAGCAGAGCGGCGGGCACCGCGATCGCCCCGAGTCTGCGATCGGTCAGCCAGATGGCCATCGCGGCGGCCGCCGCGATGGCGGCGTGGTTGCTGGGGAAGGACCAGTCACCGAGCGCCGGGCAGGCCTCCACCGTCACGACATGCAGCGTCTGGCACGGCCGCTGCTCATGGAAGGCCGACTTCACCAGGTCGTTGACGATGTACGCGGCCACCACGACGAGCGGGGTACAGAGCGCCATGGCGGTACGGGCGGGGCCCGAGGAGCGCGAGCGCCACCAGGACACGACCATCAGCAGGGCGAACAGGGCCAGTCCGTAATCCGACCAGACACGGATGGCGGAATCCAGAGCGGCGGGGGAGCGCTGGGCCAGCTCGGTGATCCAGGTGTACAGGCCACCGTCGATCGAGGTGGCCGTGGAGGCGAGTGGCATCAGCTGTTGTCTCCTTCTGCGGTGCGCCGACCGCGGGAGCGGAGCAGTTCGGCGGCGAGGGGGATGAGAGAGACCACGACCACGACAGCGACGATCGGCAGCAGATAGCGGTCGACATTGGGCACCGAGGAGCCCAACGCGTACCCGGCGAGGACCAGCCCCACGGTCCAGACCACCCCGCCGACGACCTGCCACAGCGTGAACAGCCCGGCGGGGACGTTGAGCGCCCCGGCCAGCGGGTTGAGCACCGTGCGTACGACGGGTACGAAGCGGGCCAGCACGATCGCCCGGGCGTGGCCGTATCTGCCGAGCAGCTCCTCGGCGCGGGCGGCCCCCTCGTGGAGCCGCTTGGCTCGGCTGCGGGCGAGCAGGGCCCGGCCGCCGCGGCGGCCGATCCAGTAGCCCGCCTGCGCGCCGAGCAGCGCGCCGGCCACGGCGGCGATCAGCACCTGCGGCAACGACAGCTCGACCGGTCCGTGGGTGCCCGACACGCAGAGAAGACCCGCCGTGAAGAGCAGGGAATCGCCGGGCAGGAAGAAGCCCACGAGCAGCCCCGTCTCGGCGAAGAGCACGACGGCGATGCCGAGCGCACCGAACGCTCCGAGCAGTGAACCTGCGTCCAGCACGTTCACCGCTTGTGGCGCGGCCGCCAGTGAGAATACGGACACGATGGAGGGTCTCCCATAATGGTGAGCGGGCGGCCCGACGGAACGCCCGGACTGACTACAGTGGTGTAGACGGTCTACGTCACTGTAGACGCCCGAAGGGGGAGGAGAGTTCCCATGTCGCAGGTGAAGGGGATATCGAGCGGAGAACCCGCCCCCCACCCGCACGACGACCCGGCACCGGAAGCCGGGCCGGAGCGTCCGCACCACACCGCATCGGAGCGGCGTCCGTCCGGCGAGCTGGAATCCACGATCCTGGCGGCCCTGTGGGCAGCCGGCACACCCCTGACCCCCGGCCAGGTGCAGGGCGCGATCGGGGCGGCGCTCGCCCGCACCACCGTCACGACGATCCTGTCGCGTCTCTACGAAAAGGGTACGGTCACCCGCACCCGGGCCGGCCGCGGATTCGCGTACACCCCCACCGAGGACGCGCCAGGTCTGACCGCCCGCCGGATGCACAGCGAGCTGCGGAAGGAGGAGGACCGCAGCACAGTGCTGGCGCGATTCGTGTCACAACTCACCGATGAGGACGAGCAGCTGCTCCGGGACCTGCTCGACGGAGAAAACCGATGATCTACGCCGTGTGGGTTCCGTTGCTGACGCCCTTCGTCGCGGTACCCGCTGCCCGTCGCCTCGCGGACGCCCTGTCGCCGGTGCGTGCCGTACGGCTGCTCGCCTCGACGGGCATCGGCCTCGCCCTGTGCAGCCTGCTCGCCCTGGTCCTGCTGGTGGTGCCCGGCGCCACCCGGTTCTCCGCCGTCTCCGCCTTCGGTGAACTCGTCAGACCCCTCTCCGACGCCGCTCCCGCCGTCGCCGTACCCCTCGCGGCCGCCGCGCTGGCGCTGCTCGCGGGCTGCGCCGCCGCGGTCGCCCGCGCCGCGCACCGCCACTGGGCGGAGCTGTACCGGGCGGCGCAGCCGTCCGAGTACGCAGGCGGTGAGCTGGCCGTCCTGCGCGACGTCCGCGCCGACGCGTATGCGCTGCCCGGCCGTCCGGGCACGCCGGGCCGGATCGTCGTCACCACGGGAATGCTGCGCGCCCTGGACCCCGCCGAACGCGACGCCCTGCTGGCACACGAACGCGCCCATCTCGCAGGCCGCCACCACCTCTTCATCGCAGCCGCCGAAATCGCGGCACTCTGCCACCCCGCACTGCGTTCCCTGCGCGCCCCCATGGGCTACGCCCTGGAGCGCTGCGCCGACGAGGCGGCAGCCTGCGCCGTCGGCGACCGGCGGATCGCCGCCCGCGCCATCGGCCGTGCCGCCCTCGCCGCCCGCGCTGCCGAAGGAGCCCCGCTGCCCCGCCCCCGGACGGCGCTCGCCGCAGCGGCCGGCCCCGTACCGCGCCGCGTCGCCGCACTGCTCGGCCGGAACGCCCCGCGGCCCCGCGTCGGCCGGGCGGCGGCCGCCGCGCTGCTGGCCTGCCTGGTCCTCTCCGGAGCCGCCGCGCTCGACGCCACGAGCGATCTGCACAGCAGCATCGAGGCAGCTCAGGGCGACGGCGCGCAGCGCTGACGCCTCCGGCCGCTGTGAGCCACGTCGGCGTCGAACACCACCCGCACCGCCCGGAGACCAACCGCACAGCCGGCGAACAACCCGCTCACGGCCCGTCCTGAGCGGGCGCCACCCGTCCGTTCTCCACATGCTCCCGCAGCCGGTCGAGGAAGACCCGCTGCCCCGTGACGAGCCGCTCGGCCGCCTCCTGGGGCGTGCACCAGGCGAACCGGTCGACCTCCGGGAACTCCCGCAGCACCCCGGACCCCCTCGGCCACTCCATGGTGAACGTCCCGGGAACGGCCGTCGCGGCATCGAGATCCGCCTCCAGCGCCCACACCGTCACGGTCTTGCCGCCGGACTGACGGGACTCACCGAGCGCCACCCACTCACCGTCCGGCGCCGGACTGCCGAACTCCTCCTCGAACTCACGGCGGGCAGCGGCCACCGGCTCCTCGTCGGGGCCGTACTCACCCTTGGGGATCGACCACGCCGCGCTCTCCCTGGTGGCCCAGAACGGGCCACCCATATGCCCGATGAGCACCTCGAAACCGGCGCCGTCGTCCACCGCCCCGGCCGGCCGGCGGAACAGCAGGAGACCCGCACTGCGCGTGGCGCGCTTCTGGGATGACATGCCCTCAAGTCTGCGGGCCGGCCGCGCGGCCGCCCCGGACGACACCCCTGCCGTTGATCATTTCCGTCATCGAGCCGACCCGTCCTGTTTCCCCCGAGGTTCCCGCCGCCCCCTGGTGCGAGGCTGCGCGCGCGGCCATGCTGTCCGCCGACAGCGCTTGCCGCCCGTGGAACGGAGCGGGCAACCAACCTGATTCCAGGAGGATTTGTGGCCCTCGGCATAGTCGGCAGGACGACCGGACCGCGTGCCAGAGCGGGGCGGCGGTACGGGACGGTCGCGCGACCGCTCGTGCTGCTGGCGACGGTGTCCGCGATGACAGTCGGCGCGATTTCTCCCGCGCTCGCCGATTCGACGCCCGACCCCCGTCCCCGTACCTCCGCCGATGCACTCCGACCCGTCGCCCCACCACCCGCGAGCAACCCGGCGGGAGAGCCCCGGTCCGTCGCGGACGGCGACGGCATCGAGACCGCACGCACGTCGCGCCCGATCGCCCGGGGTGTCCGCCTCGACTCGTACGACCGGCTCGAATCCGACAAGTGGCTGCGGGTCGACTCCCTCTCCGTCGATCTCGCGGGCACCGGCGTACAGGCCGACTACCTCTCCTCCGGGAAGGTCTCCGAACGGCACACGGTCTCCGAACTCGCCGCCGCACACGACGCGGGCCGCGGCCGCCGCACCGTTGCCGCGATCAACGCCGACTTCTTCGACATCAACCAGACCGGTGCGCCCGAGGGCATCGGCATCAAGGACGGGGCGATCGTCCAGTCGCCCGCCCCGGGAACCAACCGGGCCGTCGGCATCGGCCCCGACAGCGCCGGCCGCATCCTGAACCTGTACTTCGAGGGGACGCTCACCCTGCCCGCCGGGCAGCGGCCCCTCGCCGCGTACAACGCCGCCAATGTCCCGGCCGGGGAAGTCGGCGCGTACACCTCGGCATGGGGAACCGCCGACCGCGCCCTGACCGTGGACAACGCGACCCCCGTCGCCGAAGTGGCAGTACGGGACGGCAAGGTCGTCTCCGTCTCGCACACCCCCGGATCAGGAGCCGTCCCCGACGACACCACCATCCTGATCGGCCGCGAGGCCGGGGCCGCCGCGCTCGACGCCCTGAAGCCCGGCGACCCGGTGTCCCTGACCTACCGGGCACGCACCGACAGCGGAGCCGTGCCGCGCACCGCCGTCGGCGGACGCGAACTCCTCGTCGTCGACGGAGTCGCGCAGAACCACGACGGCGAGGGCAACAACACCGCTGCGCCCCGCACCGCCGTCGGCTTCTCCAAGGACGGCCGGACCATGCAGATCCTCACCGTCGACGGGCGACAGGCCGACAGCGGCGGCGTCACCCTCACCGAACTCGGGCTGATGATGCGGCGCGCCGGCTTGTACAGCGCCCTCAATCTGGATGGCGGCGGCTCGTCGACCCTCGTCGCGCGTGAGCCCGGCAGCGACGCGCTCCGGGTGGAGAACAGCCCCTCCGACGGCAGCGAACGCACCGTACCCAACGGCCTCGCCCTCACCGCCCCCGAAGGCAGCGGACGCCTCACGGGCTTCTGGGTCCAGCCGCGTACGCCCGCCCTTTCCGCACCGGGCGTCGACCCCGTCAAGGGCGGCCACCCCGACCGGGTCTTCCCAGGGCTCACCCGCCGCCTCACCGCGACCGGATACGACGAGACGTACGGCCCCGCCGACGGCGACCCGCGCTGGCGTACGGTGCGCGGCTCCGTCGGCACCGTCGACGGCGACGGGCTCTTCACCGCGCGCCGCAGCGGCACCACCGACGTACGCGCCAAACACGGACCGGCGAGCGGCGGCACGACCCTGACCGTCCTCGACGAACTGGCCCGGATCGAACCGACCACCCGACGCGTGGGCCTCGCCGACGCCGAAGCAACCGGCACGTTCGGCATCGTCGGGCTCGACGCCCACGGCACCAGCGCCCCCGTGGAACCGCGCGACGTCACCCTCGACTACGATCACGCGGTCTTCGGCATCCGCGACGACGGCCAGGGCTCCTTCACCGTCACCTCACGCACCGGCGCCGGCGCCGGACAGATCAAGGCGACCGTGGCCGGCACCACCACCGTCCTCGCCGTCAGCGTCGGCCTCACCGAACAGGCCGTCTCCTCCTTCGACGACGCGGGCTCCTGGAAGTTCAGCCAGGCCCGCGCGAGCGGTTCGCTCGCCGCGACACCCGACGGCCACACCGGCACCGGGTTGCGGCTCACCTACGACTTCACCCAGTCGACCGCGACCCGCGCCGCCTACGCGTCCCCGCCCCAGCCCGTCACCGTGCCCGGCCAGCCGCAGTCGTTCAAGCTGTGGATCAAGGGCGACGGCAAGGGTGCCTGGCCGACCCTGCACCTCAAGGACGCGGCGGGCTCCGACCAGTTGCTGCGCGGACCGTACGTCACCTGGACCGGCTGGCGGCAGGTCACCTTCGCCGTGCCGCCGGGAGCCGCCATGCCGCTCGCCGTGTCCCGCTTCTACCTCGCGGAGACCGCCGCCGCCCAGCAGTACACGGGCGAGATCGTCATCGACGAACTCACCGCCCAGGTGCCGCCCACCGTCGACCTTCCCGAACAGGCGGCCCCCGTAGACCCGTTGATCGATCCGGCGGCCGTGACCGGGCGCAGGGACTGGCAGTTCGCGGTGATGTCCGACGCCCAGTTCGTCGCCCGGGACCCGGACAGTGCCCTCGTCACCCAGGCACGGCGCACCCTGCGCGAGATCAAGGCGGCCCACCCGGACTTCCTCGTGATCAACGGTGACCTCGTCGACGAGGGATCACCCGCGGACCTGTCCTTCGCCCACCGGATCCTCGACCAGGAACTCGGCGACTCGCTGCCCTGGTACTACGTACCGGGCAACCACGAGGTGATGGGCGGAAAGATCGACAACTTCATCACCGAATTCGGACCCGCCCAGCGGACGTTCGACCACAAGGGCACCCGCTTCGTCACGCTCGACACCTCCGGCCTCAGCCTGCGCGGCGGGGGCTTCGCCCAGATCAAGCAGCTCCGCGCCCAGCTGGACGCGGCGGCGAACGACCGGACCGTCGACTCGGTCATGCTGATCGAGCACGTGCCGCCGCGCGACCCGACCGTCCAGAAGGGCAGCCAGCTCGGCGACCGCAAGGAGGCGGCCCTCGTCGAACAGTGGCTCGCCGACTTCCGCCGTACGACGGGCAAGGGCGCGGCGTTCATCGGTGGCCACGTCGGTGTCTTCCACGCCTCGCACGTCGACGGAGTGCCGTATCTGATCAACGGCAACTCCGGCAAGGCACCGGCCGGTCCGGCCGACGAGGGCGGCTTCACCGGCTGGTCGCTGGTCGGCGCCGACCACATCACGCCCGGTGAACAGGGAGCCGCGCGGCAACGGCCGTGGCAGGGCGGGCCCGACTGGGTCTCCGTACAGACCCGCGCGCATGTCGACGCGCTGGAGATCG
This sequence comes from Streptomyces sp. NPDC057543, assembly GCF_042801895.1. Lineage (NCBI taxonomy): Bacteria > Bacillati > Actinomycetota > Actinomycetes > Kitasatosporales > Streptomycetaceae > Streptomyces > Streptomyces sp. NPDC057543. The sequence goes on from NZ_JBHVFF010000125.1 coordinate 22,013, forward strand.
AGGCGCCGGCGGTGCTCGGCACCGGCAGCCGTACGAAGGTCACGGCGACCGTCACGCAGGGCGCCCGCAGGGTCCCGGTCGGCTTCCCGCTGGCCGCGGACTGGACCGGATCCCCGAACGTCCACATCGGCGACCGGGGCGACGCCCGCCACCGCCACACGGCGGTCCTCGACCCGTCCACCGGCACCCTCACCGCACTCCGGCCGGGCACGATCACGCTCGCCGTGACGGTCAACGGCACGACACAGCAGGCCCGGATCAGGATCGAGGCAACCGCGACCGCGTCGGCGGCCTGACGGGCCGAGGACCCGTTCGGCGGATCGCGGCCTGACAGGCCGAGGAGCCGTTCGGCGGATCGCGGCCGGATGGCAGGCGTGAGGCCGCCCGTACACCCACGGACAACGTGAGGCCGCCCCGTACACCCACGGACAACGGGTGCGGGGCGGCCTCACGGGCCCTGAG
>NZ_JBHVFF010000126.1:0-22419 GCF_042801895.1 Streptomyces sp. NPDC057543
CCCATGACCGGGTGCACCGCCCCCTCGCCCGTCCGGAGAGCCGAAGTCCGCTGAACACCGTCACCGCCGAGATCGTCTCCGTCGTGCTCCTGCTCGGGGTACTGGCCTTCGCCGTCGTACGCCCCCGGGGACTGCCGGAGGCGTACGCCGCCGTACCCGTGGCCGTGCTGGTGATCGTGGCCGGCGCGGTCCCGTGGCCGGAGGCCCGCGCCCAGGTGGGGAGCCTGCTGCCGGTCGTCGGTTTCCTCGCGGCGATTCTGGTCCTGGCCCAGCTCTGTGCGGACGAGGGGCTGTTCACGGCCGCCGGCGATCTGGTCGCCCGGGCCTGCGGCGGGCGGACCGGCCCCCTGCTCGGTGGGGTCTTCGTCGTCGCCGCCGTGACCACCGCCGTGCTCAGTCTGGACGCGACCGTGGTCCTGCTGACCCCCGTCGTCCTCGCCACCGCCGCCCGCGTCGGCGCCCGCCCCCGCCCGTACGTCTACGCCTGTGCGCACCTGGCCAACTCGGCGTCCCTGCTGCTGCCGGTCTCCAACCTCACCAACCTCCTGGCGTTCACCGCGAGCGGCCTCTCCTTCACCCGCTTCGCCGCACTGATGACCCTGCCGTGGCTGGCCGCCATCGCCGTCGAGTACGCCGTCTTCCGCCGCGTCTTCGCCGCCGACCTGGCGGCGGGGGCGTACCCGCCGAAGCCTGCGCAGGACCGTCCGGGCGTGCCCGTCTTCACGCTCGTCGTCCTCGCCCTGACGCTGGGCGGATTCGTCGTCACCTCATTCGCGGGCGCGGAACCGCTGTGGGCGGCACTGGCGGGTGCCGGGGTCCTGGCCGTTCGCGCGCTGGCGAAGCGTGAGACGACCGTCAGGGGCCTCGTGCGCTCCGCCAACCCGCTGTTCTGCCTGTTCGTCCTCGCGCTGGGCGTCGTGGTCGAAGCCGTGGTCGGCAACGGCCTCGGCGCCGGGATCGACGCCTTCCTCCCGGACGGCTCGTCACTTCCCGCGCTGCTGGCGGTGGCCGCCGTGGCGGCCGTGCTCGCCAACCTGATCAACAACCTGCCCGCGATCCTCGCCCTGCTCCCGATCGTCGCGGCGGCCGGCCCCGGCCCGCTGCTCGCCGCCCTGATCGGCGTGAACCTCGGCCCGAACCTCACCTACGTCGGCTCGCTCGCCACCCTGCTCTGGCGCCGCATCCTGCACACTCATGGCGCCCCGCCCGACATCGGCCACTTCACCCGCCTCGGGCTGCTGACCGTACCGGCGACGCTGGTCGTGTCGACGGTGGCGCTGTGGGGTTCGCTACGGGTCATCGGGGTGTGACCCGGTGCGGGCGGCGGTTGGACTTTCCCGGCCGACCTGTTGGACGTTCACCACGGAGCCGTACGAAGTCCTTCCCGAGGCCACCTCGCTTGCATAGCTTCCAGGCTGTACGACCGGACTCGGGAGGCTCACTTGACCACGGACATTTCACGGCGAAGGCTCTTCGCGCTCGGCGGCGGTGCGCTCGGTGCCGCAGCGGCGGGGTCGCTGCTGCCGCCGTCGCTGCAGGCCGCGATCGCCGCGCAGCCGGCGCCCTCGGCGGGGTCCGGCGGCGGTGACGGGCTCGGAGCCATCAAGCACGTGGTGATCCTGATGCAGGAGAATCGTTCCTTCGATCACTACTTCGGCACACTCCGGGGAGTGCGCGGCTTCGGCGACCGCAATGCCGTCGAGCTGCCCTCCGGCAAGCCGGTCTTCGAGCAGCCCGCCCCGCTGGGCACCTCCGTGCTGCCGTTCCCGGTGCGGGACGCCGCTGAGACGCAGAAGAAGGACCTCCAGTACATCGGCGCGCTCGACCACTCCTGGAGCGGCGGCGGCAAGGCGTGGGCCGGCGGGTGGATGAACGGCTGGGTGACCGCGAAGACGGCCGCCACCATGGCGTACTACGACCGCCGTGACATCCCGCTGCACTACGAACTGGCCGACACCTTCACGGTCTGCGACGCCTACCACTCCTCCATCCACTCCTCGACCAGCCCCAACCGCAACCACCTGTGGAGCGGGAAGACGGGCAACGAGGCGAACGGCAAGCGGGCCGTCGGGAACGACGCGTACAACGAGGGCACGCACCCCGGGTACGACTGGGGCACATATGCGGAGCGGCTGGAGAAGGCGGGCCGCAGCTGGCGCACGTACACCGAGTGGGAGAACTTCACCGACAACCAGATCGAGTTCTTCGCCACCTTCAAGGCGATCGCCCGCAAGGCACTGGCGAAGACCGGCGGCCATACATACATGGAGTCGTTCTACTCGGCGGTACGGGACGCGGACGCCACCGAGCGGGAGCGGCTGTTCGGCCTGCTCGAAGAGGGTGTCGTCACCCTGGACAAGACCGAACGCAGTCTCTTCGAGCGCGCGCTGCGCCGGGTGGAGACCGGAACCCTGGCCGAGGAGTTCGCCAAGGACGTGGCGGCGGGCACGCTGCCCGAGGTCTCCTACCTGGTGCCCTCGGCCGTCGACTCCGAGCACCCGAGCGTCTCCTCGCCGATCCACAGCGCGACGATCGTCTACAAGGTCCTGGACGCGCTGGGCAAGCACCCCGACGTGTGGCGGCACACCGCCGTCCTCATCAATTACGACGAGAACGACGGCTTCTTCGACCATGTGCCGCCACCGGTCGCGCCGCCCGAGGTGACCGAGGAGCAGTGGGAGGGCAAGCCCACCGGTCTCGGGATGCGGGTGCCGTTGCTCGTCGTGTCGCCGTGGACCGTGGGCGGCTACGTCTGCTCCGAGGTCTTCGACCACACCTCCGTGATCCGCTTCCTGGAGCGCTGGACCGGCGTGGCGGAACCGAACATCAGCGACTGGCGGCGCACCGTCACCGGCGATCTGACCTCGGCCTTCGACTTCACGCGCGCGCGGCGCCGGCCCGACGTGGAGCAGCCCGGCACCATCCCGCCGTTCAGCGGGCGCTGGGCGCCGAAGCCGCCGCCCGTGCAGCACATGCCCGTACAGGAGCCCGGGGCCCGGCCGGCCCGCGCCCTGCCGTACCAGCCGGACGCCCAGGCGAAGCTGGCGGACGGGGCGGTGCAGGTGGCCCTCACCAATACGGGGCGCTCGTCCGCGCACTTCGCGCTGTATCCGTACGCGGGTGAGTTCCCCGTGCCGCAGCACCGGGATGTAAAGGGCACGGCGCAATGGACGGTGCCCCTTACCGGTACGGCGTACCGGTTCACCGTGACGGGGCCGAACGGCTTCCGGCGCGAGTTCGCCGGACCCGCGCGGGACGGTGCCTCGGCCGGGGCCGAGGTCGCCTCGCGGGTCGACGCTCGTGAGCGGGATCTGCATCTCACGCTGCGCAACACGGGGCGCACGACGCTCACTTTCACCGTGCGGCCGCTCGGATACGTCGACGAGGCGGATCTGCGGGACTGGACCCGGACGGTCAAGGTCAAGCCGGGGCGGAGCCGTACGGTCGTGCACTCGGCGGCCGACGCGCACGGCTGGTACGACCTGGCCGTCACCGTCGACGGGGACGACGTCTTCCGGCGTCGGCTGATGGGGCACATCGAGAACGGCCGGGCGAGCGTCTCCGGCTGATCCGGGTCCGGGCGGCGGGGCGCCGTACGCCGTGGAGCGGCACGGCGTTCCCGCCGGGATCGTTTGTGAGTATGGCCACGAAAGGGGCAAACGATCACCATTGGATGCCAGAGTGGCAGCTCTCAGGTCATGCGCTCTTTGCGGGTAATTCATGTGTTGTCCCGTTGAGGAACCACGAACCGGCAGGGAGCACGTCCGTTGGCTGCAATTGCCCGCTGGTGCATCAAGCACCGTCTCATCGCCGTACTCATCTGGCTGTTCGCCCTCGGTGGCACGGCCACCGCGGCGGGATTCGCGGGCTCCGCGTACTCCAACAACTACGACGTTCCGGGCACGGAAGCCGGCCGGGCCGCCGACCTCCTCAAGAGCGGTTTCACGAACCTGGGCGGTGACACCGACACCATCGTCTGGCACACCAGCGACTCCACCGTGCAGGCTGCCGACGTACGCCAGACGATGACCAGCACCCTGCACGCGGTCGAGGAGCTGCCCGGTGTCGGCGCCGTCACCGGGCCGTACGGGGCGTCCGGCGCCGGACAGATCAGCGAGGACGGCCACACCGCCTACGCCACGGTCACCTTCGAGCAGCAGACCGAGGACATCCCGGCACAGCAGGTCCAGGCCGTCGTCGACACCGCGAAGGCGGCCGCCGACGACCACCTCCAGGTGGAACTGGGCGGCTCGGCCATAGCCCTCACCGAAGCGCCGTCCATCCACTTCAGCGAGGCCATCGGGGTCGTCGTCGCCGCGGTCGTCCTCTTCCTCGCCTTCGGTTCGCTCGCCGCCAGCATGCTGCCCATCGCCACCGCCCTCGTCTCCGTCGGCACGGCCTACGCGGGCATCGTGCTGCTCGGCCACGCGATGACCGTCGCCGACTTCGCCCCCATGCTGGGCATGCTGATAGGGCTCGGCGTCGGCATCGACTACGCGCTGTTCATCGTCACCCGGCACCGCAGTGGACTACGCAGAGGCATGACGGTCGCCGAGGCGGCGCAGAACGCCGTCGTGACGACCGGGCGGTCCGTCGTCTTCGCCGGAGCCACCGTCTGTATCGCGCTGCTCGGCATGCTGATCCTGCGGCTCGGATTCCTCAATGGCGTGGCGATCGCCGCCTCGCTCACCGTCGTGCTGACCGTGGCCGCGTCCGTGACCCTGCTGCCCGCCCTGCTGTCCTTCATCGGCATGCGGGCGCTGAGCCGGCGCGAGCGCAGAAGACTCGCCGAACACGGGCCGCAACCCGAACTGCCCACCGGCTTCGCCGCCCGCTGGTCCGCCTTCGTCGCACGCCACCCCAAGCTGCTCGGCGTGTTCGCGGCCGTGGTGATGCTGGTGCTCGCGCTGCCCACGTTCTCCCTGCATCTGGGCACCTCCGACCAGGGCAACAACCCGTCCACGTCGACCACCCGGCAGGCGTACGACCTGCTGGCCGACGGGTTCGGGCCGGGCGTCAATGGACCGTTGACGATCGCCGCGCAGATAGACGGCGCCGACGACCGGCTGGCGATGGACGGCCTGCCGGCCACCCTGCGGGCCACCGACGGCGTGGCCTCGACCGGCCCGGTCACGTACAGCAGCAACGGCAGTACGGCATTCGTCACCGTCGTACCGAAGTCGGCACCGCAGTCGCAGGAGACCAGCAAGCTCGTCGAGCATCTGCGTACGGAAGTCCTCCCGAAGGCCGAGGCGAACACCTCGCTCCGGGCCCATGTGGGCGGAGTGACGGCCGGCTACGACGACTTCGCCCAGGTCATCATCGGCAAGCTCCCGCTCTTCATCGGCGTCGTCATAGGGCTCGGCTGTCTGCTCCTGCTGCTGGCGTTCCGGTCGATCGGCATTCCGCTGAAGGCCGCGGTGATGAATGTGGCCGCCGTCGCCTCCTCGTTCGGAGTCGTCGTCGCGATCTTCCAGTGGGGATGGGGGAGCGAACTACTGGGGCTGGGCAGCTCCGGGCCCATCGAACCGTTCCTGCCGGTGATCATGGTCTCCGTGCTCTTCGGGCTCTCCATGGACTACCAGGTGTTCCTGGTGGGGCGGATGTACGAGGAGTGGCTGGAGACCGGGGACAACAGACGGGCGGTCCGGGTCGGCCTCGCCGAGACGAGCCGTGTGATCAACTCCGCGGCCGTGATCATGATTTCGGTCTTCCTCGCGTTCGTGCTCAGCGGGGACCGGGTCATCGCGATGTTCGGCATCGCGCTGGCCGCGGCCGTGGCCCTCGACGCGTTCGTCCTCCGTACGCTGCTGGTGCCCGCCCTCATGCACATGCTGGGCGGCGCGAACTGGTGGCTGCCGGGCTGGCTGGACCGGCGGCTGCCGCGGATCAGCATCGAGGCTCCCGAGTGCGACGCGCCGCATGCGAAGATCCCGCAGGCAGCACAACCGGTGGAGCCGGTGGAAGGCGCGCAGACACTGCACGCGGCGGAAGCGGTTCGAGAAGGAGCATGATGTTCGCGATATCCCTGGGCGACGACAGCGCGGAGCTGCGTCCGCTGGAGATCTGGCAGGCGGCGGAATTCCTCGCCCACGTGGACAGGGCCCGCGAGCTCGTCGACCCCTGGATCCCGTTCGCCTCCTTCGCCACCGACCTGGAGTCGGCGCGCGCCCTGCTCCAGCGGTACGCGGAGAAGCAGGCGGCGGACACGGGACGCCTCTACGGCATCTGGCTGGACGGCACGCTCGTCGGCGGCGTCCTGTTCCGGATCTTCGACACGGAGTCGGGGAACTGCGAGGTCGGCTGCTGGCTGGAACCGGCGGCGCAGGGGCGCGGACTGATCACCCGGGCGGCGGAGAAGCTGATCGACTGGGCGGTCTACGAGCGCGGCATGCACCGCGTGGAGTGGGGCGCCTCCGCCGCGAACACCCGCAGCGTCGCCGTGGCCAAGCGGCTCGGCATGACGCGCGACGGGGTGCTGCGCCAGAACTACCTGCACCGAGGTGAGCGCCACGACTCGGAGATCTGGTCCGTGCTGGCCCCGGAGTGGCGGGCCCGGAAGTCCTGAGGGCGGGGCGGGGGAGGCGTCAGGAACGGCTGCGGGCACGGGCCGGGACCGGGCGTTAAGAGGGTTCTCATCTGCCCCGCCTAGCGTGCGGAGCATGAACCCCAGGACCCCCACAAAGCCCACAAGCCCCACCACCCCCACCGACCCCGCCGCTCCGGCTGACAACGAGGGAACGGGCTCCGCCCCGGACGTCGACGTCAACGAGGCTGAAGTGAAGGACGGTGGCTTGAAGGACACTGAAGTGAAGGACGGCGGATTCACGGCCTCCGGGTCCGAGGTCTCAGGGTCCGAGGCCTCCGACTTCGACGAACTCGACGACCTCGACGACCTCGACCTCGAGGACTCCGGCAAGAAGCCGTCCGGTCTCGGTTCGGCCGCCGCGGCCGTCGCTGCCGCCGGTCTCGGCGTCGTCGCGCTCACCGGGTCCTGGACCGGCAAGGTCGCCGCCGAGCGCGAGACCCTGATCGGGCAGATCAAGACCTCGTCCGGTGGCGCCACCGCGGCTCAGCAGATCTCCGAGATCTACGGCGACGCCTGGCATTCCACGGCACTGGTCAACGGCCTCTTCGCGCTGCTCGCCCTGCTGGTCGGCGTCTTCGCCCTGGTCCGCCCGGCCTTCGGCGCGCCTTCCCCGAACCCGCAGCCGGGCTGGGTGCGGGCCGTCGCGACCGCCGGCATCGCGCTCGGCGTCCTCGGCGTGGTGATCTCCGTAGCCATGTACTTCGACCTCATCGTGCCCCTGCCGACCGCGGTCGCCACCCAGTGAGTACGCACCGCCCCCCGGCCGCCTGAGACCGACCGGCAATCGGGGGGCGGCGTCGCGGGGCTGGGCACGCGCATCTGCGGCGTTGTCGTCAATCACCAATGCTCCTTCCCCACGCTCTCGGCTTCGCTCGAGCAGGGGAGATCCCATCCGCCGGCTGCACGCACCCGGCCCGCTCCTTCTCCCACCCGCCAATTGCCGGTCGGTCTAACGACCTCACCCGCATAGAGAGCGGACTCCCGACGCCCTGCGACTCCGCCTCCGGCGTTGTCGTCGGTCAACGACGCTCCGCGTCGCTTCCCTCCTCCGCCTTGGATTCGAAGCCGCATGACGCCGCTCGCTGATCCACTCTCCATCGCGGGTGAGGTCGTAAGACATCCGCCGGTGCGGCACCGACCCGTATGCGACGGTGCCCGCACTCGGCTAAGGCCCCTCACGCCGCGAAGATACGGAACTCGCCCGATGTGACGGCACCCTCTGGGAGACGACAGTGGGGTCACGGCAGAAGCACTGCCGCCCCCCAGGCCCCAACGGGCCGTCGTCCTCCGGGAGAAGCACATGTATCCGCTCGAACTCCACAAGATGTACGCGACCGAACTGCGCCGCCGGGCCGACCGGGAGCGGCTCGCCCGGGAGGTCCTTCGCGCTCGCCGCGCCGCGCGCCGGGTTGCGCGTGATTCCGGGCGGGCCGCCCGTCGTGATCCCGCGAACAAGGGGGCCGAGGGGCCGGCGAGTACGGACCGGAACCGGTTCGTCCACGCCGCCTAGCAGCCGGATGAAGCTGCCGAGCGATGCCGACGACCGGATTACGGGGCCCGCGGTGTCGGACCCGTGTGCGATGCTCGGCGACGTGCAGACCAGGTCCGTCAGTCCCGTATTCGTCGGCCGCGCAGGTGAATTCGCCTCGCTCATCGATGCGCTCACCCGCGCCACCGGCGAGGGCACCGGCCCGGCCGACGGCCCCGGCGGCGAGCCACAGGCGCTGCTCATCGGCGGCGAGGCGGGCGTCGGCAAGACCCGGCTGGTCGAGGAGTTCCTCACGGCGGCGGTGCGCCGTGAGGCCGTCGTCGCCGTCGGCGGCTGCGTCGAGATCGGTGCCGACGGCCTGCCCTACGCCCCGTTCTCCACCGCCCTGCGCGCCCTGCGCCGCACCCTGCCCGACGAGATGGCCGCCGCCTGCGCCGGACAGGAGGGCGAGCTGGCCCGGCTGCTCCCCGAGCTCGGCGAGGCCCACCGGGACGCCACCGACGAGCACAGCACGGCCCGCCTCTTCGAACTCACCGCGAGACTCCTGGAACGCATCTCCGCGCAGCGCACGGTCGTCCTCGTCCTGGAGGACCTGCACTGGGCCGACGCCTCCACCCGTCATCTCCTCGTCTATCTCTTCCGCACCGTGCGCAGCGGCCGCCTCGTCGTGATCGGCACCTACCGCTCCGACGACATCCACCGCCGCCACCCCCTGCGCCCCCTCCTCGCCGAGCTGGACCGGCTCCGTACCGTCCGCCGGATCGAACTCGCCCGCTTCAACCGCGCGGAGGTCCGCCGCCAGCTCACCGGCATCCTCGCCGCCACCCCCGAGGCCGCCCTCGTGGACGAGATCTTCGAACGGTCCGACGGCAACGCCTTCTTCGTCGAGGAACTCGCCTGCAGCCTGGAGAGCGGCGACCACTCCCGGCTCTCCGACTCGCTGCGCGACCTCCTGCTCGTCCGCGTCGAAGCGCTCCCGGAAAACGCCCAGAAGATCGCCCGGATGGTCGCCGAGGGCGGTTCCGCCGTCGAGTACGAACTGCTGGCAGCGGTCGCCCGGCTCGCCGAGGACGACCTCATCGAGGCACTGCGGGCAGCCGTCGGCGCCAACCTGCTGCTCACCACCCCGGAGGGCAACGGCTACCGCTTTCGGCACTCCCTGGTCCGCGAGGCCGTCAGCGACGATCTGCTCTCCGGGGAACGCTCCCGGCTCAACCGGCGCTACGCGGAAGCCCTGGAGGCCGACCCCACCCTCGTCCGCCCCGACGAACGCGCCACCCGGCTCGCCAGCTACTGGTACGGCGCACACGACGCCGCCAAGGCCCTGCCCGCCGTACTGGAGGCCTCGGTCGAGGCTCGCCGCCGCTACGCGTTCTCCGAACAACTCCGCCTGTTGGAACGGGCGATGGAGCTGTGGGACGACGCCCCCGAAGACGTACGCGGCACCCTGCGCCCCATCGACTACGCCGAGAGCTACCCCATCTGCAGCTGCGACCCCGACGCCACCCCGCTGCGCTATCTCGACCTCATGGCCGAGGCCACCGTCGCCGCCCGGTTCGGCGGCGACCGCGAACGGGCCCTGGCCATCGCCAAGAAGGCCATGCGCGTCCTGGAGGGCGAGGACGACCCGCTGCGCGCCGCCTGGTTCTGGGTCCAGCGTTCCCGGCTCATGCAGGACCTCACGCGGGGCGACGGATGGCAGGAACTGGCCAACGCCCAGGAACTCGTGCGCGGACTGCCCCCGTCCGTCGTCCACGCCGACGTCCTGGCGAGCGTGGCGGGATGGGGCGCCCTGCACCGCCCCGGTGCCGAGACGCTGCTCGCCGTCGACCGGGCCGTGGAGTACGCCCGGCTCGTCGACGACGAGTACACCGAACTGCACGCCCGGCTCACCCGCGGCTGGCTCACCGCCGATGCCGGGAGCGTCGACGAAGGCATCGCCGAGATGTACGCCGTCCGCGACCGCGCCGACGAGCTGCACCTGGTCGGCATCATGAGCCGGGCCGGCACCAACCTCCCCTCCACCCTCGAAGCCATGGGCCGCTCCCTGGAGGCCGTGGCCGCCGCGGACCACGGCATCGAGATCAGCCGCAGCCACGGCATCGCCGACATGGAGGCATGGGTCCGTTGCAACCAGGCGGCCTCGCTCTTCTCCCTCGGTCACTGGGACGAGTGCCAGGCGACGGTCGACGCGGCGGCCCGCGTCGCCCGGTCCAACAAGGCGCAAGGACTCGTCGCCTCACGCCGTACCGAACTGGCCCTCGCCCAGGGCGACCTGGCCGAGGCCGAAACCCAACTCGTCCTGACCCGACGCTGTTTCGGCACCCGGGATCCGCAGCCCCAGCACCTCATCCCCTCCGTACGCCATGCCGCGGCCCTCGCCGCGCAGCAGGGCAGGCTCGCCGAGGCGCGGGCCGAGTTCGAGGCCCAGTCGGAACAGGGCTTCCCGCCCGGCACCCAGCGGTACGCGCTGCCGCTGCTCCATGCGGCCGCCGCTGCCGAGGCCGACGCCCGGGGCCTGCCCTCCGCCGACGCCGGCCGGCCGGCGATCCTCGCCGCTGTCCGGACCCACCTGAAGCGGCTGCCGATGCTCGTCCCGATCTGGGCCGCCTACGGTCTCCTGGTCGACGCCGAACTGGCCCGGGCCGAAGGCCTCGACACCCCCGACCACTGGTCCCGCGCCGCCACCGCCTTCGCCCCGCTCCACCGACCGTACGAGCTGGCGCAGATCCGCCACCGCTGGGCCGAGGCCCTCCTCATCGCCTCCGGCGACCGGCCCGCGGCCACCACCCTGCTGCGTGACGCGCACCGCACCGCCGGGCAACTCGGCGCACGCCCGTTGACCGAGACCATCGAGCTGCTGGCCGGCCGCGCCCGCATCACCCTCGCCGCCCCGGACCGGACCCGGGCCCACGGCACCGCCCACGAGATACCGGATGCCGTCACCGTCCCCGCCCGGGCCGCCGCCGGCGAGGCGGCGGACCACCGGGAGCAGACCGAGGACCACCTGCGCGAGGCGGCCGCGGCGGCGGTGGAGTCCTTCGGGCTGACGCGACGCGAACAGGATGTGCACCGACTGGTCGCCGCCGGTCACACCAATCGCCGGATCGCCGAGGAGCTCTACATCTCACCCAAGACCGCGAGTGTGCACGTCTCCAACATCCTCGCCAAGCTCGGCGTCTCCAGCCGCGGCGAGGCGGCCGCCCTGGCCCACCGGCTCCGCCTCTATCCCGCCACCGCCACCGCCGCCCGGAACTCCTGACGGGGCGGGGCCGCAGGCCTGACCGCCCCGGGACCCCTTCAGGGCCACCGGACCGGTCAGGCCCGTGGCCCGCTCTTCGGAGGCTCCTCGGGGCCGGCCTGCGGACCGTCCGGCACATCCGGCCCGGGAGCCGCTTCGCGGCCGTCGGCACCAGCATCGTCGGCTCCGGCCTCGGCGCCGCCGTCGCTGTCGGCACCGTCGCCGTCACCGGGCGCCCTGACGATCACCTTCCCGGAGGCCAGGTCTATCGGCCCGCGCCCCGGGTCGCCGACGCCGAGATCCACCCGGGTCAGCTCGAGCCGCTTCTGCTCCTCGGCGGCATGCTTGCGGCCCGGCGCGAAGAGTTCCTCGAAGAAGTTGAACACCGCCCGCACGCCCTTTCACCTGCTGTAGCCGCTACCGCACCGCCAGCACCAGGATCCTGTCGTCTCCCGGCTTCGGAGTGCCACGGGTGTCCGTATTGCTCGTGACGAGCCAGAGCTTGTTGCCGCCCGCGGCGAGCACGGTGCGCAGACGGCCGTACGTACCCTTCAGGAACGCTTGCGGGGCCGCCACCAGTTCCCCGTCGCCTGTGCCGGACAGCGGAATCCGCCAGAGCCGCTTACCGCGCAGGGCCGCCATCCAGATCGAACCTTCGGCGAAGGCGATGCCGCTCGGGGACGCCTCGGACGGCTTCCACTGTGCCACGGGATCGATGAAACCCTTCTTCCCGGCCTTGCCCTCGACCACCGGCCAGCCGTAATTCCCACCCGGCACGATCCGGTTCAGCTCGTCCCAGGTGTCCTGTCCGAACTCGGACGCCCACAGCTGCTTCCGCTCGTCCCAGGCCAGTCCCTGCACATTGCGGTGCCCGTACGAATACACCACGGAGTCGGCCGCCGGATTGCCGTGCAGCGGCTGACCGTCCGGGGTCATCCGCAGGATCTTGCCGCCCAGGGACTTCTTGTCCTGCGCGAGACGGTCGTCCCCCGTGTCCCCGGTGCCCGCGTACAGCATGTGGTCCGGGCCGAACGCGATCCGCCCGCCGTTGTGGTTCGAGCCCTTCGGGATGCCCCGCAGAATCGTGTCCGGAGCGCCCAGCAGCCGGCCCGGCACCGTGCCGTTCTCGTCGTACTGCATGCGCGCGATGCGGTTGTCGGACGCGGTCGTGAAATACGCGTACACCAGATGGTCCGAACCGTACGTGGGGGAGACCGCGATGCCCAGCAGCCCGCCCTCGCCACCCGGCGCGACCCCGGGCACGGCGCCCAGCAGGGTCTTCTTCCCGCTCTTCCCGTCGATCCGGGTGATCGTGCCCTTGTCGCGCGAGGAGACCAGCAGATCGCCGCCGGGCAGCTCGGCCAGCCCCCACGGCGAGTCGAGGCCCTCGGTGAGCGTGGAGACCACCTTCACCGAGCCCTTCGCGGGTGGCGGGGCGACCGACGGGGACGGGGAGGCCGACGGGCCCGAGGCGGCGGGGACGGGGCGGGACGGCAGGTCGCCGGCACCCGGCGTGCTGCCGGAACCGTCCCCGGGGGAACAGCCCGCGGTCAGCAGCAGGCCCGCGGCCAGCGCGGCCGCCGACCCGCGTCGCACGCCTCCGCGCCGATGCCGCCCCCGAAACCCCTCGCGCCCCGCAGGGCCTCGTACAGATCCGAACCCAACACCGCGCACAGCATCGATCCCTTCGACGGCCACCTGACTACTGTCTCTTACACCGCCGCGCCGCCCAGGGTTCCCCGTACCCGCCGATTCCCCCGATCACCGATTCCTTCGATCGCTGATCCGAGGACGGGATCGTCGACCGGGTGGGGGTCAGTCCCAGGACCCCCGCGCGGCGGGCAGCCGGGCGATCTCCAGCAGATCCTGCGCGGTCAGCGTCAACCCGGCCGCTCCCGCGTTCTCCACCGCCCACCGCTCCCGCTTGGTCCCCGGCACCGGCACCACATGCGGCCCCTGCCGCAGCACCCAGGCCAGCGCCACCTGCGCCGCGGTCGCCCCGTGCCGCTCGGCGATCCGCCGCAACCCGACCACCACCGGCTGGTTCGCCGCCATCATCTCGGCCGTGAACCGCGGATGCCTGGCCCGCAGATCCTCCGGCTCGAAGCCCTGTCCCGGGGTCAGCGTGCCCGTCAGATAGCCGTTGCCCAGAGGCATCGCCGCCAGCAGCCCCACACCCCGCGCCGAGCACCACGGAAGCAACGACTCCAGCGCCTGGGGCGACCAGACCGAGAGTTCGGCCTGCACCGCGCTCACCGGGAAGACCTGCTGCACCCGGTCCAGCTGACGGATCGTTTCGTCATACATTCGCGCACCCGGCCTGCGCGAGGCCCGCGCCCCGACCGCGCAGAGCCCGAGCGCCCGCACCTTTCCCGCGGTCACCAGCTCCGCCATCGCGCCCCAGGTCTCCTCGACCGGTACTTCGGGATCGGCCCGGTGCAACTGGTACAGATCGATCACATCGGTCTGCAGCCGGCGCAGCGAGGCATCACAGGCCCGCCGCACATAGCCGGGGCGGCCGTTGGCCACGATGTGCTGATCGCCCACCAGCAGCCCGCACTTGGTGGAGACGAAGGCATCGGACCTGCGGCCCTTCAGCGCCCGGCCCACCAGCAGCTCATTGGTGAAGGGGCCGTACATGTCGGCTGTGTCGAGCAGTTGGACGCCCGCGTCGAGCGCGGCGTGCACCGCACGCAACGCACGGTCACCGCGCTGCTGCGACGCGCTGTACGCCCAGTTCATCGGCATGCAGCCGAGACCGACGGCCCCCACGGCGAGCGCCGCCGCACCGAGACTCCTGCGCTCCAACTCCCCCAACCCTTCCGCCCCCGCCACGGGACCGCAACGCACCCCAAAGTAACCTCTGCCGATCACCTTCCCTCGCGCAGCCTCCCGCCGATTAGCCTCCTGAGCATGACTTCGACGAAGACTCCCGACGTATGGCTGCCGTTTCCCCCCGACGAGATCGAAGGGCTCCCCGAAGGCCTCGCCTACCGCTTCTGGGACGGCGGACCGGACTACCCCGCCGACCCGGCCGACTGCGCCTTCTACGTCGTGCCCTACATGAAGGGCCCGGAGGTCTCGGTCCGTCCGCTCGCCGGGATGACGCAGGTCCAGGTCGTGCAGACGCTCACCGCAGGCATCGACCATGTCGAGCCGGGCCTCGGCCTGTTGCCGGACGGGGTACGCCTGTGCAACGCCAAGGGGGTCCACGAGGCGTCGACGGCGGAGCTCACCCTCGCCCTGATCCTCGCCTCCCTGCGCGGCTTCCCCGGGTTCGTCCACGGGCAGGACAAGGAGGAGTGGCGGTCCGGTTTCTACCCGGCGCTCGCCGACAAGTCCGTACTGATCGTGGGATACGGCTCGATCGGCGCCGCCATCGAGGACCGGCTCGCGCCCTTCGAGTGCGCGCGGGTGGCGCGCGTCGCGCGCTCTGCGCGGACAACAGCACGCGGCCCCGTACACACACTCGACGACCTGCCCGCACTCCTGCCCGAGGCCGACGTCGTCGTGCTGTCCACCCCGCTGAACCCGTCCACACAAGGGCTGGTGGGCGCGGAGTTCCTCGCCGCGATGCCGGACGGCGCGCTGCTCGTGAACGTCGCACGGGGCGGCGTCGTCGACACCAAGTCGCTGCTGCTCGAACTCGAGTCCGGCCGGCTGCGCGCCGCCCTCGATGTCACCGACCCGGAACCGCTGCCCGCCGGCCATCCCCTCTGGCATGCTCCGAACGTCCTGATCACCCCTCATGTGGGCGGCAGCACCTCGGCGTTCCAGCCGCGTGCCAAGCGCCTGGTGACCGGGCAGCTGAGCCGGTTCGCCGCGGGGGAGCCGGTGCGGAACGTCGTACGCACCACCGGCTGACCACGCTGCGGGACCGTCCGATTGCGCACCGTACCGACAACTGCCCTGTTCGTCACGCAGAGTAGATAATCTATGTCCCTCTGTGACTGGTCTGGTGTATCGTCCCGAAAGGGGCGCTGCGCCGAGGAAGAGACGGCGCCGGGGAGGACGCGACACGCGAGGGGGACGGGCGATGCACGGCCGATGGGCGAACGATCCGAGACCGCAGGGCGGTCGGCGGCGACGCGGGGCAGCTGGGGCTTTCCCGCTCCTCGCCCGTGGCGCGGGCGTCGCGGTGCGTGGCGCGAGTGACCGCACGACGGACGGGCTTCTTCGCACCGGGCGTACGCGTACAGGTCCGACCACGTGGCGAACGTCGTGGGTGCCGGGCATCGTGGTGGGAGCCCCGGCGGGGCGCCGGGTGCGTGCGCACCCGTCGCCGGGTGCGCCGTGGTGAGCGCGCCGGCCGGCGCCCTCGGGGCGCTCCTCTCCCGGCGGGCGGCCGTCGGCGGCACGTCCTCGCTGGTGTCGCAGGTCCTGCTCGGCCTCGTCTGCGGGGGCTACGCGGTCGGAGCCGCCCTCGGCTGGGGTTCGAAGGAACTCGCGCTGTTCATGGGGGATTTCGGCCTCAGCGCTGCCGCGCTGGCCGCGGCCGTCTCCTGCTTCCTCTACGGGCGGGCCGGCGGCGACCGGTGCCGGCCCGCCTGGCTGCTGTTCTCGCTCTCCTCGCTCATGGCCGCCGGGGGCAACGCCGTCTGGGGGTGGTACGAGGTCCTGCTCGGGCTCCAGGTGCCCAGCCCCTCCCTCGCCGACGCCTTCTACCTCTGCTTCGCACCGCCCGCCATCGTCGGACTGCTCGTCCTCGCCAAACGCCCCGTGACCCGGGCCGGCTGGGTCTGTCTCGCGCTGGACTCCTGGCTGATCGGCGGATCGCTCCTCACGCTCTCCTGGAGCCTCGCCCTCGCCCACACCGCGCACCTCGTGGACGCGGAGGGCGCGAGCGTGGCGCGCGCCGCCCTCTCGCTGGCCTATCCGCTGCTCGACATCGTGCTGGTCTCCATGGTGCTGGCCCTGCACTTCCGGCGGTCCAGCGTCAACCGCTCCGCGGTGAACACCGCCATCGCCGCCCTCGCCCTGACGGTCCTGTCCGACGCCCTGTTCACCTCACCGCTGCTGCGCCAGACCTACCACTCCGGCCAGTTGCTGGACGCGGGCTGGTTCGCCGGATCCCTGCTCCTCGCGTACGCGCCCTGGGGTGCGACCAACGCGCAGGAGCACGCCTTCCCGCCGCAGGGCGCGCCGCGGCCTACCAGCCGTCCCGTCGCCGGATCGCTGGCCGCGCTGA
Source organism: Streptomyces sp. NPDC057543 (assembly GCF_042801895.1). Classification (NCBI taxonomy): domain Bacteria; kingdom Bacillati; phylum Actinomycetota; class Actinomycetes; order Kitasatosporales; family Streptomycetaceae; genus Streptomyces; species Streptomyces sp. NPDC057543. The sequence goes on from NZ_JBHVFF010000126.1 coordinate 16,508, forward strand.
CGCCGTATCTCGCCGCCGCCGTCTGCACCCTCGGCATTCTCTACAACGTCATCGAAGGCCGCCGAGTGGACCGCGTCGTGGTCTTCACCGGCTGCACGGTGGTGCTCGCCCTGGTCGTCCGCCAGGGCATCATGCTCGTCGACAACATCGCCCTCACCCAGGAACTGGCGCAGAAGGAGAACCACTTCCGCTCCCTGGTGCAGGGCTCCAGCGACGTCATCATGATCGCCGCCCCCACCGGCGTCCTGCGCTATGTCAGCCCCGCCGCCGCAGGGGTGTACGGGCGCGACGCCGAAGACCTCGTCGGCGCCGAGCTGTCCTCGATCATCCACCCCGACGATCTGGGCCGGGTGGTCCACGAGGTGCGCCGGTTCCTCGCCGCCGCTCCGGCCGAAGAACCCACCACCCGGATCGAGTGCCGGTTCAGATCCGGTACGGGCGACTGGCTCAATGTCGAATCCACCGTCAACCGCCACCAGGGCGGCCTGATCCTCAACAGCCGCGATGTGACCGAACGGGTGCGGCTGCAGGCCCAGTTGCAGCACAACGCCGAGCACGACCCGCTCACCGACCTGCCCAACCGCGCCCTGTTCACCGAGCGGGTCCGCCAGGCACTCGGCGGCCGTCGCTCCGGCGACCCGGGCACCGCCGTGCTCTTCATCGACCTCGACGGCTTCAAGGCGGTCAACGACCGCCTCGGTCACCAGGCGGGCGACGAGCTCCTCGTCCAGGCCGCCCGCCGCCTCCACGAATCCGTACGGGCCGGCGACACCGCCGCCCGCCTCGGCGGTGACGAATTCGCCGCCATCATCCTCGGCGACGGCACCCGCGACCAGTCCGCCCGGGAGTGCCAGGTCCACGAGATCGCCGACCGGCTGCGCCTCACGATCTCCCAGCCGTACCGCATCGGCGCCGGTGAGGTCCGGGTCGCCGCGTCCATCGGGGTCGCCTTCGCCGAGTCCGGCATCACCCCCGGCGACCTCATGCGCAACGCGGACCTCGCCATGTACCGCGCCAAGGCCGGCGGCAAGGACCGCGTCGAGCTGTACGCCCCCCAGATGCAGGCCGAAGTCGTACGCCGCTCCGAGCTGACGGCCCGGCTGCGCACCGCACTGCGCGACGGCGAGTTCGCCCTGCTCCACCAGCCCGTCGTGCATCTCGCCAGCGGCACCGTCGCCGCTGTCGCCGCCCAGGCCCGCTGGCGCTCCGCCCAGGGCATCCTGTTCACCCCGGCCGAATTCCTCCGCGTCACCGATGACAGTGACCGCACCGCCGAGCTCGGCCGCTGGCTCCTCGAAAAGGCCGTCGAGCAGGCCGCCGACCGGGCCAGGGCCGGCCACCCCGTCTCCGTCGCCGTGCGGCTCTCCGCCCGCAGACTCCTCGACAAGGGCATGCCGTTCGGCTCCGTCGAGGCGCTGCTCACCCGTCACAGCCTGCCCTCCGGGGCCCTCATGATCGAGGTCGCCGACAGCGACCCCCGCATCTCCTTCGACGACCTCGAACAGCGTCTCGTCGCCCTGCGTCGGCTCGGCGTCCGCATCGCACTCGACGGCTTCGGCAGCGGCTACGCCGCGATCAACGCCCTGCGCCGGCTCCCCATCGACGTACTGAAACTGGACCGCGGTCTCGTCGAGGGCGTCGTGGAATCCGCCCGGCTGCACAAGATCACCAGCGGTCTCCTGCGCATCGCCTGCGACCTCGGCATGCAGTCCGTGGCCGACGGGGTCGACGTACCGGAGCAGGCCCTCGCACTGCGCGCCATGGGCTGTACGCACGGCCAGGGAATGGCCTTCTCCGGGCCGCTCGACGAGTACCGGCTGCGCCGCGCCCTGGCCCGCGGCGAGTTCCCGGTGCCCGGCAGCACCACCGCCCAGCCGGTCCTGACGGGCGGCTCCGTCCCTCTCCTGAGCGGTTCACATGCTGAGACTCCCGTCCCACCCACTTGACACCCCGTGTGCGTCGGAGAGAGGGTCATTGCCATGCGCACCCGAATTCTCGTACTTGGAAAGCGCGTCGGCTGAGCGGAGTCCCTCGTGGAGACTCCGCAGACCACACCGACGCGCTCCCCTCGCTTGCCTCACGGCACGAGGGGTTTTTTGTTGCACCGGCACCAGGCAAAACGTCGCAAAGTACCCGCAAGACACTCGCAAAAACCCTCAGCTTCGAGAAGAGAATGCCGATGACCGAGCAGGCCACCGGGGCCCACCATCCCCAGCCGCGGGCCCGTAACGGCGGATCGTCCTCCGCCACCGTTGAGCACGTCACGGGCGCGCAGTCCCTCATCCGGTCTCTCGAGGAGGTGGGGGCCGACACGGTATTCGGCATTCCCGGCGGCGCCATCCTTCCGGCGTACGACCCGATGATGGACTCCACCCGGGTCCGTCATGTGCTGGTCCGGCACGAGCAGGGCGCGGGACACGCCGCCACCGGTTACGCACAGGCCACCGGCAAGGTCGGCGTCTGCATGGCCACCTCGGGCCCCGGAGCCACCAACCTGGTCACGCCGATCGCCGACGCCCACATGGACTCCGTCCCGCTGGTGGCGATCACCGGTCAGGTCGCCTCCAAGGCGATCGGGACGGACGCATTCCAGGAAGCCGACATCTGCGGCATCACCATGCCGGTCACCAAGCACAACTTCCTGGTCACCAGGGCCGAGGACATCCCGCACACGATCGCCGAGGCCTTCCACATCGCCTCCTCCGGCCGTCCGGGACCCGTCCTCGTCGACATCGCCAAGGACGCCCTCCAGGCGCGGACCACGTTCAGCTGGCCGCCCGTCCTGGACCTGCCCGGCTACCGGCCGGTCACCAAGCCGCACGCCAAGCAGATCCGCGAAGCCGCCAGGCTCATCACCCAGGCCAAGCGCCCGGTGCTGTACGTCGGCGGCGGCGTCATCAAGGCGGGGGCCACCGCCGAACTGAAGGTCCTCGCAGAGCTCACCGGAGCGCCCGTCACCACCACACTGATGGCGCTCGGCGCATTCCCCGACAGCCACCCGCTGCACGTCGGAATGCCGGGCATGCACGGTGCGGTCACCGCCGTCACCGCGCTGCAGAAGGCCGACCTGATCGTCGCCCTCGGAGCCCGTTTCGACGACCGCGTCACCGGCAAGCTGGACAGCTTCGCCCCGTACGCCAAGATCGTCCACGCCGACATCGACCCGGCCGAGATCGGCAAGAACCGCGAGGCCGACGTGCCGATCGTCGGAGACGCCCGTGAGGTCCTGGCCGACCTGGTCCAGGCCGTCCAGGCCGAGCACACCGAAGGTCACGTCGGTGACTACGAGGCCTGGTGGAAGGATCTCAACCGCTGGCGCGAGACGTACCCGCTCGGCTACGACCTGCCCGAGGACGGCAGCCTGTCGCCGCAGCAGGTCATCCAGCGCATCGGCGAGCTCGCTCCCGAGGGCACGATCTTCGCGGCGGGCGTCGGTCAGCACCAGATGTGGGCCTCGCACTTCATCCAGTACGAGCAGCCCGCCACCTGGCTGAACTCCGGCGGCGCCGGAACGATGGGGTACGCGGTCCCGGCCGCGATGGGCGCCAAGGCCGGCATGCCGGACCGCACGGTCTGGGCGATCGACGGCGACGGTTGCTTCCAGATGACCAACCAGGAACTCACCACCTGCGCGCTCAACAACATCCCGATCAAGGTCGCCATCATCAACAACGGCGCGCTCGGGATGGTCCGCCAGTGGCAGACCCTGTTCTACAACCAGCGGTACTCCAACACCGTGCTGCACTCCGGTGCCGACACCGAGGGCATCCCGGCGAAGGGCACCCGCGTCCCGGACTTCGTCAAGCTGTCCGAGGCCATGGGCTGCTACGCGATCCGCTGCGAGGACCCGGCCGATCTGGACAGGGCCATCGAAGAGGCCAACTCCATCAACGACCGCCCCGTCGTGATCGACTTCATCGTCCACGAGGACGCCATGGTGTGGCCGATGGTCGCCGCCGGCACCTCCAACGACGAGGTCATGGCCGCCCGCGGGGTCCGCCCCGACTTCGGCGACAACGAAGACGACTGAGAGACAGAGAGAGACCGACTCCATGTCCACCAAGCACACGCTCTCCGTCCTGGTCGAGAACAAGCCCGGTGTCCTCGCCCGGATCACCGCCCTGTTCTCCCGCCGCGGCTTCAACATCGACTCGCTCGCGGTCGGTACCACCGAACACCCCGACATCTCACGCATCACCATCGTCGTCAATGTCGAGGACCTGCCTCTTGAGCAGGTGACCAAGCAGCTCAACAAGCTGGTGAACGTCCTGAAGATCGTCGAACTCGAGCCGTCCGCTGCGATCCAGCGCGAGCTCGTCCTGGTGAAGGTCCGCGCCGACAACGAGACCCGCTCCCAGATCGTCGAGATCGTCCAGCTGTTCCGCGCCAAGACCGTGGACGTCTCCCCGGAGGCCGTCACGATCGAGGCGACCGGCGGCGCCGACAAGCTGGAGGCCATGCTCAAGATGCTGGAGCAGTACGGCATCAAGGAACTGGTCCAGTCCGGCACGATCGCCATAGGGCGCGGCGCGCGCTCGATCACCGACCGCTCGCTGCGCGCCCTGGACCGTACGGCCTAGGGCCTGTCCGGCGGATCACGACCGGGGTCGCGACGCCCGGCGCCTCGCGGCGTTGCCGAAACGCCCGAAGAGCTCCTTCCTCAAGCGATCAACTCCGTTCGAGCGGGGGAGCCCCCAACCTCAGGACGCTCCGGCGCCTTGCGGTGCACCGCACCGGACGCCGTGCCCTGTCCGGCCCTGATCCGCCGGACGGACCCTGGCCGCCACCCCCTCGCCGCTCGTATGGCGAGACCCGAAAACGTATCTGACGCCCCCGCCGTACGGTGGGACGTAACACCTGCACACCAAGGAGAGACCCAGTGGCCGAGCTGTTCTACGACGACGATGCCGACCTGTCCATCATCCAGGGCCGCAAGGTCGCGGTCATCGGCTACGGCAGCCAGGGCCACGCCCACGCGCTGTCGCTGCGTGACTCGGGTGTCGACGTCCGTGTCGGTCTGCACGAGGGCTCCAAGTCCAAGGCGAAGGCCGAGGAGCAGGGCCTGCGCGTGGTGACGCCGTCCGAGGCCGCCGCCGAGGCCGACGTCATCATGATCCTGGTCCCGGACCCGATCCAGGCCCAGGTCTACGAGGAGTCCATCAAGGACAACCTCAAGGACGGCGACGCGCTGTTCTTCGGTCACGGCCTGAACATCCGCTTCGAGTTCATCAAGCCGCCGGCGGGCGTCGACGTCTGCATGGTCGCCCCCAAGGGCCCGGGCCACCTGGTCCGCCGTCAGTACGAGGAGGGCCGCGGCGTTCCGTGCATCGTGGCCGTCGAGCAGGACGCCTCGGGCAACGGCCTGGCGCTCGCCCTGTCGTACGCGAAGGGCATCGGCGGCACCCGCGCCGGCGTCATCAAGACGACCTTCACCGAGGAGACCGAGACCGACCTGTTCGGTGAGCAGGCCGTCCTCTGTGGTGGCACCGCCGCCCTGGTCAAGGCCGGTTTCGAGACCCTGACCGAGGCCGGTTACCAGCCGGAGATCGCGTACTTCGAGTGCCTGCACGAGCTGAAGCTCATCGTGGACCTCATGTACGAGGGCGGCCTGGAGAAGATGCGCTGGTCCATCTCGGAGACCGCCGAGTGGGGCGACTACGTCACCGGCCCGCGGATCATCACGGACGCCACCAAGGCCGAGATGAAGAAGGTCCTCGCGGAGATCCAGGACGGCACCTTCGCCAAGAACTGGATGGCCGAGTACCACAACGGTCTGCCCAAGTACAACGAGTACAAGAAGGCGGACAGCGACCACCTCCTGGAGACCACCGGCCGTGAGCTGCGCAAGCTCATGAGCTGGGTCAACGACGAGGACGCGTAACACCGACGCCCCGGGGGCGGGTCTCCTCGAC
>NZ_JBHVFF010000127.1:0-22356 GCF_042801895.1 Streptomyces sp. NPDC057543
GCCCGGCCCTCAGCCTGCCGACGGCTACGCGCTCACCGCGCGCACCCGGCTCAGTTGTCGTCCTCGTCGATCAGGAACCCGCGCATCGGCGAAGGAGCCTGCTGCATCGGCTGCGGCGCCTGCGGCCGCACCGGTGCCATCGGCTGGGTCATCGCCGGCGACATCTGCTGCTGGCCACCGTACGAGGGACCACCGCCCATGGACGGGTTGCCGCCCATCGGCTGGTTGCCGTGACCGCCGTGGTTGCCGCCACCCATGGTGTGACCCATGGCACCCGCACCGGCCGGAGCCAGCGAGGGCGACGGCGGCAGGGAAGCGGTCGCCGGGGTCCGCGGCGGGGCCAGCGAGTCGTCGGCCTGGGTCTCCAGCTGACGCAGCTGGCTCTCCAGGTAGGACTTCAGCCTGGTCCGGTACTCGCGCTCGAAGCCGCGCAGGTCCTCGACCTTGCGCTCCAGCGTCGCGCGGGCCGACTCCAGCGAGCCCATCGCCACGCGGTGCTTCTCCTGCGCGTCCCGCTCCAGCGCGTCCGCCTTGGCACGCGCGTCGCGCTCCAGGCCCTCGGCACGGCTGCGCGCCTCGCCGACGATCTTGTTGGCCTCGGAACGGGCCTCCGCGATCGCCTGGTCGGCGGTCTGCTGCGCGAGCGAGAGGACACGGGCGGCGCTGTCGCCGCCGGGGCCCTGACCGGGCTGCTGCATCTGCGGCGGCTGCTGCATCTGCTGCATCTGCTGCTGCGGGGCGTGACCGCCCATGGGGCCGCCCATGGGGCCACCCATGGGACCGCCCTGCATCGGACCGGGGCCGTGCGGGCCTTGCGGACCGGGGCCGTGCTGGCCCTGGGGACCGGGACCGTGACCGCTGGGACCGGCGGGCAGCTGCGGAGCACCACCGGGCAGCTGGGGCGGACCCATCTGCGGGGGCTGCTGCTGGACCGGCGGACCCGATATGGCGGCGGGCACAGGCGCCCCGGGCCGGTCCTGCGGCTCCGGCTTGCGCATCCCCTGCTGCTGGTTCTGCGCGGCGGCACGCGTGGCGGCGGCCAGCTTGGCGCGCAGGTCCTCGTTCTCACGGAGCAGGCGGGTCAGCTCGGACTCGACCTCGTCGAGGAAGGCATCGACCTCGTCCTCGTCATAGCCTTCTCGGAGGCGGACGGTCGTGAACTGCTTGTTCCGCACGTCCTCGGGGGTCAGCGGCATCTCTTCTTCACCTCTACGTAGTCGTCGGCAGTCGGCAAGACCGTATCGCTCACAGCCTGATCACGATGCTGATCAGGATGTAGACGATGATCATCAGAACGAAGAAGGACAGGTCGAGTGCCACGCCCCCGAGACGCAGCGGCGGGATGAACCGCCGCAGAAGCTTGAGCGGTGGATCCGTGACAGTGTAGGTGGCCTCAAGTATGACCACCATCGGCTTGCCGGGCTGCCATGAACGTGCGAACTGGAAGACGTAGTCCATGACCAGCCGGAAGATCAGCACGATGAGGAAACACATCAGCGCGATATAGACAACTTGCAGTACGACGCCCATTTCGCGCTTCCCTCTCCCCTGGCTCTCGTAGCTCCGGCCCTACGGCCGGGTTGTTCCCGGTGTCGTGTTCTCAGCTCTGGTTGAAGAATCCGCCCTCAGCGATGCGGGCCTTGTCCTCCGCCGTGACATCGACGTTAGCAGGCGACAACAGGAACACCTTCTGCGTCACGCGCTCAATGCTGCCATGGAGACCGAAGACGAGCCCTGCGGCAAAGTCGACAAGTCGCTTCGCATCCGTATCGTCCATCTCGGTGAGATTCATGATCACCGGAGTGCCCTCACGGAAGTGTTCCCCGATAGTACGGGCCTCGTTGTAGGTCCTGGGGTGCAGCGTGGTGATGCGGTAGGGCTCCCGCTCGGACACAACCTTGGGCATGATCACCGGCGCGTTCTTCTCCATGTTCGGACGTTCAGGTGTGATGGATGCCACGGGGGCGATTCGGGCGGGTCGCTCCCTTTCCGCCGGGATCTGAACCGGTTCCCGCTGCGCGGGTGGCTGCACCACTCGCACCGGTTCGTCCCGTTCCCGGTCCCGCTCCACCTGATGCGCGGGCTGGTGCCGCCGCCGGTCGCGCTCGGGCTCCGGCTCGGGTTCGAATTCGTCGTCGGGGTCGAACCCCGGACCGTCGTACCCATCGTCCTCCACGAGGCCGAGGTAGACCGCCATCTTGCGCATCGCGCCGGCCATGCTCTGAGTCCTCCGCTCTGTGGTGGATCGGCATCTGTCACCAAGTGCCCCGCGATCCACTGAGGCCTGCCCGCCATAGGCGGGAATGACCATATTTTCTGCTGTGGTCCGACCTGCTTGGCGACGTTACCCGAGCCTCGGTCGGACTCCGAGTACCGCCGTACCGACGCGCACATGTGTCGCTCCGGCCGCAACCGCGTCCTCGAGGTCCGCACTCATCCCTGCGGAGACCATGTTCGCAGCCGGATGGTTCCCGCGCATGCGGGATGAGAATTCCATCAGCCGGTCGAAGGCGGCGCGTTGCCGTCCCGCGTACGGTCCGGCGAGCGGCGCGACGGTCATCAGACCTCCGAGCCGCAGCCCGGGCGCGTCTTCGACCGCGGCGGCCAACTCCTCGATCCCGTCCGGCGCGACGCCGCCCCGGGCACCCCGCTCGCCGCTCTCCGCGTCGAGTGCGACCTGGATGAGGCAGCCGAGTTCGCGCCCTTCGCGTACGGCCGCCGCCGAGAGAGCCGTGACCAATTTGGTCCGATCCACCGACTGTACGACATTGGCGTAACTCGCCACAGAACGAACCTTATTGGTCTGCAATTGACCGACAAAATGCCAGGTGAGCGACAGATCCGCACATTCGGCTGCTTTGGGTGCCGCGTCCTGGTCACGATTCTCTGCGACATGACGCACACCGAGTTCATGCAGAATCCGCACATCGCTCGCGGGGTAGGTCTTGGTGACCACGATGAGGGTCACTTCTTCCCGCTTGCGGCCGGCGGCGATGCAGGCGGAAGCAATGCGTTCTTCCACCTGTGCCAGATTTTCGGCGAGTTGAGTCTTACGGTCCGTCATGCCCTATCAGTCCAACCAGACATATCCGGCGAGCCGCCCGGTGATGCGGTCGCGGCGGTACGAGAAGTGGTCACCCGATTCGAGAGTGCAGACCGGCGATGCGCGCCGGTCCTCGACCCCGAGGGCTTCGAGTTGCGCGTGGACCCCCGCGGTGACATCCACGGCCGGGGTGCCCCAGCTGGTCTCGGACCGGGAGGCCGGGACGCTCTCGGCGACCTCGGCGCGCATCCGGGACGGAACCTCGTAGCACCGTCCGCAGACCGCCGGTCCGGTGCGGGCGACGATCCGGGAGGGGACGGCGCCCAGTGCGGCCATGGCCTCGACCGTGGCCGGAACGACTCCGGCGACGAGACCGGGACGGCCCGCGTGTGCGGCCGCCGCGACCCCGGCGACCGGGTCGGCGAGGAGTACGGGGGTGCAGTCGGCGGTGAGCACGGCGAGCGGGAGTCCGCGCCGCGCGGTCACCACCGCGTCCACCGCGGGGATTTCCGAAGCGTCTCCCCACGGGCCGTCGACGACCGCGACGTCCCGCCCGTGCACCTGGTTCATCCAGACGACCTGCGCCGGGTCGAGACCGAGGGCCCGGGCGGCCCGCTCCCGATTGGCCAGAACGGCGGCGGGGTCGTCTCCGACCGCGCCGCCGAGGTTGAGCTCCTCGTACGGAGCGGCGCTCACCCCGCCCCACCTGTCGGTGAAGGCGAAGTGCGCGCCGCGGCCCCCCGAGGTTACTGAGGACACTGCGGGAACTGCGTGATGCCGATCTATCACTTCAAGAAGTCCGGAACATCCAGCTCTTCGGCCTGGGAGTCCTGGTAGGGACGGGCCGGCGGGATGTGCGGCGGAGTGACCGGCGGCAGGTGGCTCTCGCCGACCGCCGGTACGGGCTCGGCCTGGACCGGGGGCTCCTCGCGCGGAGTCACGGAGCCCAGTCCGCCGCTCTGACGCACGGGCTCGGCGGTCCGGACCGGCGGAGCCGGCTCCTCGCGCTTGGTGGAGTTCGCGCCCAGGACGTTCTCGCGCCGGGCCGGCGGCTGTCCGCCGTCGAAGCCCGCCGCGATCACCGTGACGCGGACCTCGTCGCCCAGTGCGTCGTCGATGACCGCGCCGAAGATGATGTTCGCCTCGGGGTGCGCCGCCTCGCTCACCAGCTGGGCGGCCTCGTTGATCTCGAAGAGACCGAGGTCGCTGCCGCCGGAGATGGAGAGCAGGACACCGCGTGCGCCGTCGATGGACGCCTCCAGGAGCGGCGAGGAGATCGCCATCTCCGCGGCGGCCACGGCGCGGTCGTCGCCGCGGGCCGAGCCGATGCCCATGAGTGCCGATCCGGCCTCGGACATGACCGACTTGACGTCGGCGAAGTCGAGGTTGATCAGGCCCGGGGTCGTGATGAGGTCGGTGATGCCCTGGACACCCGAGAGCAGTACCTGGTCGGCCGACTTGAACGCGTCGAGCACGCTGACCTGGCGGTCCGAGATGGACAGCAGTCGGTCGTTGGGAATGACGATGAGGGTGTCGACCTCTTCGCGGAGCTCGGCGATGCCGTCCTCCGCCTGGTTCGCACGTCGCCGGCCCTCGAAGGTGAACGGGCGGGTGACCACACCGATCGTGAGGGCGCCGAGCGAGCGCGCGATGTTGGCGACGACGGGTGCGCCACCGGTGCCGGTGCCGCCGCCCTCTCCGGCGGTGACGAAGACCATGTCGGCCCCCTTGAGGACCTCCTCGATCTCCTCACGGTGGTCCTCTGCCGCCTTGCGACCGACGGCCGGGTTGGCCCCGGCGCCGAGGCCGCGGGTGAGTTCGCGGCCGACGTCGAGCTTGACGTCGGCGTCGCTCATCAACAGGGCTTGCGCATCCGTGTTGATCGCGATGAACTCGACGCCCTTGAGGCCGACCTCGATCATTCGGTTGATGGCATTGACACCACCGCCGCCGACACCGATGACCTTGATGACTGCGAGGTAGTTCTGCGGTGCTGCCACGTCGAAGGCCTCTCGCCTCGAGTTACGTGTCGTCGCTGTGCGGGGGTCCCGCCGCGACGACGGATGCCGATTGGGACGGTCCGAAACGCCGACCCAAACCCTAACGTTGAAGTTTAGGGTTACCAGTGTGTCTGCTTCATGGACTCTTCCGAACAGGACACTAAGTCGACAAGTGGCGCACGTTCAACGAACACGCCGAACCTCCCGTTTTTCTTTTCACCCTATGTGATCACCCGTAGCGCTGACCAACCAGGGTGCTGGCCAGGCCAAATGTGCGTCAACTACCCGACACGGCAGGGGCGGTGGGTGTACTCACGTCGAAGTGTCCCGCTTTGGGTGCGACTTTCATGAGAGCGGTGAGGACTCTCGCCTTCACCGGCCCGTCCTCGCCGCTGCCCCAGATCACCGTGCGACCACGGGTGAGTTCCAGGGAGATCGAGTCGTACGAGGTGACCCGTACAACCTTGGTTTCCTTGACGACGCCCGCCGGAAGTCCGCCCGCGACCCGGACCGCTTCCCGCACCAGCCGGGCGCTGCCGAAGCGTCGCAGACTTGCCGACTGATCGGGCGTCAGTTCAAGCAGAGGTACATGACCGGGCGATTTGTCCACCGTTGCGAAACGCACTCCTTTCGCGTCCACTTCAGTAAATTTTGTGCCCTTTTTCATCAACAGGACCGGCTGCCGTTCGGTCACCTCGAGTCCGATTCCGTGCGGCCAGGACCGTACGACATCCACCGAGTCGATACGAGGCAGCTTCCGGCGCAACCGGTCGGCGATGGCATCGGTGTCCACGGAGATCATGGGAGCGCCGATCGGTACGGCCGCGGCGGCCTCCACCTCGGCCGGTGTCAACACGTCGAGGCCGGTGATCCCGACCTGTTCGGCCCGGAACCAGGAGGAGCCGTAGAGCGCCCACACGGCGCCGGAGCCGAGCAGGAGCACCAGCACACCGATGACGATCAGCTGTCTGCGGTTGGGCCGCCTGCGCCCCTCGGGTTGCGGGCGCGGCGGGCGGGCCGGGAAGTCCTCCTGCTGCGCTGCACCGCGCCGGGCGGTCGTCGGTCCGGCCACACTCGCTCCTTATGCCGGGTCCGGGGGCACCGCCCCCGGACCCGCCCGCCTCACGCGCCTCGGCGTGCGGCAATCGCCTCGTACACCATGCCGACGAGCAGGTCGTCGGCGTCCCTGCGGCCGAACTCGGCGGCGGCGCGGGACATCTCGTACAGCCGGTGCGGATCCGCGAGCACCGGCAGGACGTTGCCCTGCACCCACTCGGGGGTGAGCGCCGCGTCGTCCACCAGCAGACCACCGCCGGCGTTGACCACCGGCTGGGCGTTGAGCCGCTGTTCGCCGTTACCGATGGGCAGCGGTACGTAGGCGGCGGGGAGCCCGACGGCGGAGAGTTCGGCGACGGTCATCGCGCCCGCGCGGCAGAGCATCATGTCGGCCGCCGCGTACGCGAGGTCCATCCGGTCCACGTACGGTACCGGGATGTAGGGCGGCATACCGGGCATGTTGTCGATGCGCGGCAATTCGTTCTTCGGGCCGACCACGTGCAGGATCTGGATCCCGGAGCGCTGCAGCAGCGGGGCGACCCGCTGGACCACCTCGTTGAGGTGGCGAGCGCCCTGCGAGCCGCCGGAGACCAGCAGCGTCGGCAGGTTGGGGTCGAGGCCGAAGGCCGCACGTGCCTCGGGGCGGACCCGGGCCCGGTCCAGGGTGGCGATGGTCCGGCGCAGCGGGATGCCGATGTAGCGGGCACCACGCAGCTTGCTGTCGGGAGTGGAGACGGCGACCCCGTGGGCGTACCGGGAACCGATCTTGTTGGCCAGGCCCGGCCGGGCATTGGCCTCATGGACGACGATCGGCACGCCGACCCGCTTGGCGGCGAGGTAGCCGGGCAGGGCGACGTAGCCGCCGAAACCGACGACACAGTCCGCCTTGGTGCGCTCCAGGACCTGCTCGGCGGCCTTGATGGTGCCGCGCAGCCGTCCCGGGACGGTGATCAGTTCCGGGGTGGGCTTGCGCGGCAGCGGCACGGCCGGGATCAGGGCGAGTTCGTACCCCCGCTCGGGTACGAGCCTGGTCTCGAGTCCGCGCTCCGTGCCGAGGGCAGTGATTCCCACGGTCGGGTCCTGCCTGCGCAGGGCGTCCGCGAGGGCGAGCGCGGGCTCGATGTGGCCGGCGGTCCCCCCACCGGCGAGTACGACATGCACCGAAATTCACCGCTCTCCGGACGGACGCTTCTTGACGCGCCGCCTCATCGTCTTCCATCTCACCCCGGGCCTCCGCATGGCCAGGGCCGCCTTCGCGGCGGGATCCTCTCGCGCGAACGCGATCAGCAGCCCGACAGCAAACATGGTCGGCAGCAGGGCCGATCCTCCGTAGGAGAACAGCGGGAGCGGGACACCGGCGATCGGCAGCAGGCCGAGCACCGCACCGATGTTGATCACGGCCTGCGCCGTGATCCAGGTGGTCACACCTCCCGCGGCGTACCTCACGAAGGGGTCCTCCGTGCGTCCGGCCACGCGGATACCCGCATAGCCTAGAGCCGCGAAGAGGGCGAGTACCGACAGCGTCCCCGCCAACCCCAGTTCCTCCCCGGTGATGGCGAAGATGAAGTCGGTGTGCGGTTCGGGTAGTTGACCCCATTTTTCCACACTCGCACCGAGCCCCGAACCAAACCATCCACCGGACGCCAGAGCGTAGATTCCGTGCACGGCCTGCCAGCAGGAATCCCCGGGTCCGGGTTCGCTGGCGCCGATGCAGGCGAGTCTGGACATCCGGTTCGGACTGGTCTTGATCAGCACGAAGGCGATCACTCCGGCGAAGCCGAGCACCCCGGCGAAGAGCCGGGTCGGCGCCCCGGCCAGCCAGAGCAGTCCGAAGAGGATCGCCGTGAGAATGATCGCAGTGCCCATGTCGCCGCCGAGCATGATCAGCCCGAGGAGCATGAAGGCGACCGGGACGAGCGGGACGAGCATGTGCTTCCACTGCGTCAGCAGCCGTTTGTCCTGTTTGCGGGCGAGCAGGTCCGCGCCCCACAGGACCAGGGCGAGCTTGCCGAACTCGCTGGGCTGGAGCTGGAAGGGACCGCCCAGGTAGAGCCAGTTCCGGTTGCCGTTGACCGACATCCCTATCCCCGGCACCTGGACCAGCACCATCAGGAAGACGGCCCCCATGAGGAGCGGGTAGGCGAACGCCCGGTGCAGTTTGGCGGGCATCCGGGCGGCGAGCGCCATCAGTCCGGCGCCGATGACGGCGGCGAGGAACTGCTTACGGAAGAAGTAGGTGCCGGGTTTGTCCAGCTCCAGGGCCTTGATCATCGAGGCGGAGTAGACCATTACCAGTCCGAGCACGGTGATCAGCAGGCCGGCGCCCAGGATCAGGTAGTACGCGGTCAGAGGGCGGTCCCAGGCCCGGCGTGCCTGCTCGTACATCCGCCGCACGCCGCCGCCGCGCGGGGCACGGGGGGTGCCGGTGGAACGCCCCTGGGAACGGGGCACCGAGGGGCGCCGGGAGCCGGTGACCGACCGGGCCCGCGAGGCGGGGCCGAGCAGCGCCGGCGCGGCCGCGCCGGCGAGGAGTGGCGGGGCGAGCGCCCGGCTGATCGCCGCGGTGCCCCGTGAGCGGTCCCCACGGGGTGCGGCGGAGCTCTCTTCGGCCGGCATTGTCGCTGTCCCCTCCACTGCTCGTGCCCGGGGCCGCCGCCGAGAGCCGCGGCCCGTGGCGCGTCCACCCGCACCCGGTCGTCCGGGACGGTACGGTGCGGAGGCCGGGCCCGTCAGGCGCTCTCGGCGGCGAGTGCGCGGACCGCGTCCGCGAACGCCTCGCCCCGCTTGTTGTAATTGGCGAACATGTCCATCGAGGCGCAGGCCGGGGCCATCAGTACGGTGTCTCCCGGCCGGGCGAGCCGTGCCGCCTCGCGGACCGCCTCGGACATCGCCCCAGTGTCGGTCCGGTCGAGGTCGACCACCGGGACTTCGGGGGCGTGTCGCGCGAGGGCTTCGCGGATCAGGGCCCGGTCCCGGCCGATCAGTACGACGCCCCGCAGCCGCCGGGCGGCCCCGGTCACCAGCTCGTCGAACGTGGCGCCCTTGGCGAGGCCGCCGGCGATCCAGACGATCGGGTCGTAGGCCGCCAGGGATGCCTCGGCGGCATGGGTGTTGGTGGCCTTGGAGTCGTCGATGTACGCGACCTGGGCGATGTCCGCGACGTGCTCGATGCGGTGCGGGTCGGGGCGGAAGGCCCGCAGTCCGTCCCGTACGGCCGCGGGCTCGACACCGAAGGCGCGGGCCAGGGCCGCGGCCGCCAGGGCGTTGGCGATGTTGTGCGGAGCCGGCGGGTTGACGTCGGTGACCTCGGCAAGCTCCTGGGCCTGCTTCTGCCGGTTCGTCACGAAGGCGCGGTCGACGAGGATGCCGTCGACGACGCCCAGTTGGGACGGGCCCGGTGTGCCCAGAGTGAAGCCGATGGCGCGGCAGCCCTCCTCGACGTCGGCCGCGCGGACCAGGTCCTCGGTCGCCTTCTCGGCCGCGTTGTAGACGCAGGCGACGCGGTTGCCCTCGTAGATCCGGCCCTTGTCCGCGACGTACGCCTCCATGGAGCCGTGCCAGTCGAGGTGGTCGGGGGCCAGATTGAGAACGGCCGCCGAGTGGGCGCGCAGCGAGGGTGCCCAGTGCAGCTGGTAGCTGGACAGCTCGACGGCGAGTACGTCGTACTCCTCGTCGCCGAGGACGGCGTCGAGGAGGGAGACGCCGATGTTGCCGACCGCGGCGGTGCGCAGCCCGGCCGCCTCCAGGATGGCGGCGAGCATCCGCACGGTGGTGGTCTTGCCGTTGGTGCCGGTGACCGCGAGCCAGGGGGCCGGTTCCCTGCCGCCGTGGCCGCGCAGCCGCCAGGCGAGTTCGACGTCGCCCCAGACCGGGACGCCCGCCTCGGCGGCTGCGGTGAAGAGCGGCTTGTCGGGCCGCCAGCCCGGGGCGGTGACGATGAGCTCGGTGGACTCGGGCAGGGTCGCCCCGTCGCCGAGGCGCACGGTGATGCCCTGCGCCTCCAGCTCCGCGGCCTGCGTACGGGAACGCTCGTCGTCCCCGTCGTTGACCACCGTGACGACGGCGCCGAGGCCGTGCAGCACCGTGGCCGCCGGGATTCCGGAGACTCCGAGTCCCGCGACGGTGACGCGCTTGCCCTGCCAGTCCTGGTTGCTCACTTCTCGGCTGCCCATCCCGCGTAGAAGAGACCGAGTCCGACGATCACGCACATGCCCTGGATGATCCAGAAGCGGACCACGACAAGGACTTCGGACCACCCCTTGAGTTCGAAGTGGTGCTGGAGCGGCGCCATCCGGAAGACCCGCTTACCGGTCATCTTGAAGGAGCCGACCTGGATGACCACGGACATGGTGATCATCACGAAGAGTCCGCCGAGGACAGCCATCAGGAACTCCGTACGGGAGCAGATGGCCAGACCCGCGAGGGCGCCGCCGAGAGCGAGCGAGCCGGTGTCGCCCATGAAGATCTTGGCGGGCGAGGTGTTCCACCACAGGAAGCCGAAGCAGGCGCCCATCAGCGCGGAGGCGACGACCGCCAGGTCGAGTGGATCTCGCACCTCGAAACAGGCGTTGGGGTTGGTGAGGGTCGTCGCGTTGGCGCAGGACTCCTGGAACTGCCACAGCCCGATGAAGGTGTAAGCGCCGAAGACCATCACCGACGCGCCGGTGGCCAGGCCGTCCAGACCGTCCGTCAGGTTCACGCCGTTGGACATGGCGAGGATCATGAACAGCGCCCAGACAACAAACAGCACCGGGCCGATCGACCAGCCGAAGTCCGCGACGAACGACAGCTTGGTGGAGGCAGGGGTGTTGCCGCGGGCGTCGGCGAACTGGAGCGAGAGCACCGCGAAGGCGATGCCGACGATCAGCTGGCCAGCCATCTTCGCCTTGGCCCGCAGACCCAGCGAGCGCTGCTTGACGATCTTGATGTAGTCGTCGAGAAAGCCGACAAGACCCATACCGGCCATCAGGAAGAGCACCAGCACACCGGAGAAGCGCATCTCCTCGCCGGTGATCACCTTCGCCAGGACGTACGCGATGATCGTCGCCAGGATGAAGGCAATACCGCCCATGGTGGGCGTGCCCTTCTTGGACCCGTGGGTGCGCGGGCCGTCGTCCCGGATGAACTGCCCGTATCCCTTGCGGGCCAGCAGCTTGATCAGCAGCGGAGTTCCGACCAGGGTCAGGAAGAGCCCGATGGCCCCCGCGAAGAGGATCTGCCTCATCGGCCGGCGACCTCGCCCTCGGACGCGTTCTCCAGCAGTGCCATGGCGACCTGCTCCAGGCCGACCGACCGGGACGCCTTCACCAGCACGACGTCTCCCGGGCGCAGTTCACTGCGCAACAGGTCGACGGCAGCCTGTGCGTCGGACACGTGCACCGACTCCTCACCCCACGAACCCTCGTTGTATGCGCCCAGTTGCAGCCAGGAGGCCTCTCTGCCCCCGACTGCGACGAGCTTGCTGACGTTGAGCCGGACAGCGAGCCGTCCGACCGCGTCGTGCTCGGCGAGCGAGGCGTCGCCGAGCTCGGCCATGGGGCCGAGCACCGCCCACGTACGCCGGCCCTTCCCCATGGCGACCAGCGCGCGCAGCGCTGCCTTCATGGATTCGGGGTTCGCGTTGTAGGCGTCATTGACGAACGTCACGCCGTCCGGACGCTCGGTGACCTCCATGCGCCAGCGGGAGAGGGTGCCCGCCTCGGAGAGCCCTTCGGCGATCTCGTCTGCGGACAGGCCCAACTCATGGGCGACGGCGGCCGCGGCGAGCGCGTTCGACACGTGGTGCTCACCGTACAGGCGCATGGTCACGTCGCTGCACCCGGTGGGTGTGTGGAGCTTGAAAGCGGGACGACCGTCGTCGGTGAGACGGACGTTCTCTCCCCGTACGTCCGCATCCGCGGCTTCGCCGAAGAGCAGCACCCGGGCTTTCGTACGGGAGGTCATGGCGCGCACGAGCGGGTCGTCGGCGTTGAGCACGGCGAGGCCGTCCTCCGGCAGCGACTCGACCATCTCGCCCTTGGCCTTGGCGATTTGCTCGCGGCCGCCGAACTCGCCGATGTGAGCGGTGCCGACGTTGAGGACGAGGCCGATCCGGGGCGGGACGAGGCCGGTGAGATAACAGATGTCGCCGACGTAGCGTGCGCCCATTTCGAGGACGAGGTGCTGGGTGTCCTCGGTGGCGCGCAGGGCGGTGAGCGGCAGCCCGATCTCGTTGTTGAGGTTGCCCGCCGGGTAGACCGTGGGGCCCTTGCGTTCGAGGAGCTGGGCGATGAGGTCCTTGGTGGAGGTCTTGCCCGCGGAGCCGGTGAGGGCGACGACGGTGGTGCCGAGGCGGCCGACGACGGAACGGGCGAGCGCGCCGAGGGCGGCCACGACGTCATCGACGACGATCGCCGGAACACCGACGGGGCGGGCGGCCAGCACTGCTGCCGCGCCCGCCTCGACGGCGCGCTGCGCGTAGTCGTGGCCGTCGACCCGCTCCCCGGCGAAGGCGACGAACAGGCTGCCTTGCTTCACCTCTCGGGAGTCGATGACGACGGGACCGCTGACGGTTGCTGCCGGATCGGGTATGTCGTACGACTGCCCGCCGACGATTTCGGCGATCTCGGCGAGGGAAAGGGCGATCACTTGGTCATCCCTGACTGTTCTCGTGGGTGTGGGCGTGGGCGGTGTTGTCGGTACCGCTGTGCCCCAGGGAGCGTTCGATGGCCGCGCGCAGGACCACGCGGTCGTCGAAGGGGCGTACCACGCCGTGGATGTCCTGGCCCTGCTCGTGGCCCTTGCCGGCGATCAGCACGGTGTCACCGGGCTCGGCGCGGGCGACCACGGCGGCGATGGCGGCGGCCCGGTCGGCATCGACCAGGACGTCACCCCGCTCGTGGACGGGCACCTCGGCGGCGCCCGCGAGCATGGCGGCGAGGATTCCGAGGGGGTCCTCGGATCGGGGGTTGTCGGAGGTCAGTACGGCGGTGTCGGCGAGGCGGGCCGCCGCGGCGCCCATCGGGCCGCGTTTGGTGGTGTCGCGGTCGCCGCCGCAGCCGAGGACGATGTGCAGCCGGCCTCGGGTGACCTTCCGCAGGGAGCGCAGCACGGATTCGACTGCGTCGGTCTTGTGCGCGTAGTCGACGACCGCGAGGTACGGCTGTCCGGCGTCGACGCGTTCCAGCCGGCCGGGGACGCCCGGAACAGCGGCGACGCCGTCGGCGGCGGCCTGCGGGTCGAGGTCCGCGACGGCGAGGGTGACGATCGCGGCGAGGGTGTTGGCGACGTTGAACGGGCCGGGCAGCGGGGCCCTGGCGGCGATCCGCTCGCCCTTGGGGCCAACGACGGTGAAGGTGGAGCCCTGTGGCCCGACCTCGACGTCCTCGGCGCGCCAGTCGGCGTCCGGGTGGCCCTCGGCGGAGAAGGTGACGACGGGGACACTCGCCTCGGCGATCAGCCTACGGCCGTACTCGTCGTCGAAGTTGACGACGCCCTGCCGGCTGCGCCGGGGGGTGAAGAGCTGTGCCTTGGCCTGGAAGTAGTCCTCCATCCCGGTGTGGAACTCCATGTGCTCCGGGCTGAGGTTGTTGAAGACCGCGACGTCGAAGACGCAGCCGTCGACCCGGCCGAGCACCAGGGCATGGCTGGAAACCTCCATGGTCACCGAGTCGACCCCGCGTTCACGCATGACGGCGAACAGGGCCTGCAGGTCGGTGGCCTCGGGGGTGGTGCGCTCGGACTTGATGCGCTCGTCGCCGATCCGTGTCTCCACGGTGCCGATCAGCCCGGTGGCGCGCCCGGCACCGCGGAAGCCGCCCTCGATGAGGTACGCGGTGGTGGTCTTCCCGGAGGTTCCGGTGATGCCGATCTGGAGGAGGTCACCGCCGGGCCGTCCGTAGATCTCGGCGGCGAGTTCGCCCATCCGGCCGCGCGGGTCCTCGGTGACCAGCACCGGCAGCCCGGTGGCGGCGGCGCGCTCGGCGCCCGCCGGGTCGGTGAGGACGGCGGCCGCGCCGAGGCCGGCCGCCTGGGCGGCGAAATCGGCGCCGTGGAAGCGGGCACCCGGCAGGGCCGCGTACAGGTCGCCGGGACGGACCGCCCGCGAGTCATGGGTGATGCCGGTGACCTCGCCGGTTCCCGGCGGTTCGACTCCCAGCCGGGCTGCCAGATCGCCGAGGGGCGTCGGTCCGATCCGGTCCGGGCGGGGCGCTCCCGGGTAGTTCACAGGCGCGTCCTTCTGGGTGGTTTGGAACTGATCAGCGTGGGGCACGGCGGTGAGCGTACCGGGCGCACCCGGCCTCTCGCGAAGTGAGGGGGCCGGGTTCTGGTGGTTCCCGTTCCGGTTCCCGGGATCGGGGGTGATGGTTGTCACTGGTCGGTTTCCCCGTGTTCACTCGCCGGGCTGGAAGGACACCGGCAGCCGGGCTGGCTCGCTGCCGGACGGTGGGGTCTGGAGGGTCTTCAGCGCGAACTCCATGACCCGTTTGTAGATCGGTCCGCAGATCTGGCCGCCGAAGTAGCTGCCCTTGGTGGGGTTCTGGATCGCGCAGTAGACGGTGATCTGCGGGTCGTCGGCGGGGGCGAAGCCCGCGAAGGACGCGGTGTAGCCGCGGTAGCCGCCGCGTACGGGGTCGACCCGGTTGGCGGTACCGGTCTTGCCCGCCACCCGGTAGCCGGGGATCTTGGCCTTGGTTCCGGTGCCCTCCTCGTCTCCGACCACCGATTCCAGCATGGTGGCGAGCGTCTTGGCGGTCTTTTCGCTGACCACCCGGCTCCGTTCGGGAGCGGGGGCGGCCTTGTAGTGGCCGTCGGGGCCCTTGGTGCCGCGAACCAGCGTGGGCGCGACGCGGACCCCGCCATTGGCGATCGTCGAGTAGATGGAGGCGGCCTGCACGGCGTTGAGCGAGAGGCCCTGGCCGAACGGGATCGTGTACTGCTGCGAGGTCGACCAGTCCTCGGGCTCGGCGAGGATGCCGGGGGTCTCGCCGGGGTAGCCGAGGCCGGTCGGAGAGCCGATCCCGAACTTGCGCAGGTAGGAGTAGAGGACCTTGTTGGCCTGGGCCTGGGTCCTGCCGAGCTCCCCGGTGGCCAGGATGGTGCCGATGTTGCTGGACTTGGCGAGTACGCCGTTGAGCGTCAGGTACCAGGTGGGGTGGTCGATGTCGTCCTTGAAGAGCCGGTCGCCGCGGTGCAGCCGGTTGGGGACGGTGACGTGGGTACCGGGGGTGGCGACGCCCTCCTCCAGCACTGCGGCCATGGACATGACCTTGCTGGTGGAGCCGGGCTCGTACGCGTCCTGGAGCGCGGCGTTGCCCAGCGACGCCGCGTCGGCCTGCGAGAGGTCGTTGGGGTCGAAGCCGGGCGCGTTGGCCATGGCGAGGACCTCGCCGGTCCTGGTGTTCTGCACGACCACGTAGCCGCGGTCCGCCTTGGACTTCTTCACCTGGTCGGTGATGGCCTGCTGGGCCGCCCACTGGATGTCGCGGTCGATGGTCAGCTCGATGTCGGACCCGGCGACGGCCGGGACCTCCTTGGTGCCCGCGGTGGGCACCCGCCGGCCGCCGGACTGGGCGTACTTGATCTTGCCGTCCTCGCCCGCGAGCTCCTTGTCCAGCTGCGATTCGAGGCCGCCCGCGCCCTTGCCTTCGGCGTTGACATAACCGAGAATCCCGGCGGCGAGCCCTCCGTTGGGGTAGACCCGTTTGGTGGTCGCCTCCTGGAAGACCCCGGCCAGCACATTGGCTCCGGGACCGCCGGCCGCCCTGTCCTTCGCCGCCTTCTCGGCGAAGACGGACTTGAGGTCCCTGATCTGATTCCAGACCTGCGGGGTCCGGCGGCGGGCCAGGACGGTGTAACGGCTCTTCTTGGAAAGTTTCGCGGTGAGCTCGGCGGCGTCGGCGCCGAGGATCGGGGCGAGGAGCGCCGCCGCCTGCCGGGGCGCGTCGGGGGCCTTGCTGAATTCGGGCGTGAACATCGACGGGTCGGCGGTGATGTCGTACGCGTCGACGCTGGTGGCCAGCGCGATACCGCTGCGGTCGGTGATCTCGCCGCGCTCGGCGGAGATCGTGTAGCTGAGGTAGCGGTTCTCCTTGGCCTTGGCCGCGTACGCGTTGGCGTCGACGGCCTGGACCTGGAGGAGCCGGACGACGAACACCAGCATGACGAGCGTCAGGGCGACGCTGACCAGGCGGAGCCGGGGGCGCGGGCTGCCGAGACGGAGGGAACGCGCGGGCTGGTTGCGGGGCGCGCGGGCACGGGGCGCCGGGGACGACGGGCGGCGGGCGGCGGGCCGGGGGCGCCCCTGGCCGCCTACCGCGTTGCGGGGGCGCGCGGGGCCGGGGACCCGGCGGCGCGGTGGTTCCTTGGGAGACACTGCGTCACCTGCCGGGGCTCGTCGAGGGCTGGACTGCCGGGGTACGCGGCCCGGCATGCGGGGCCGCGGCGGTGCTGGGCTTCACGGCGGCGCCCGAAGGGGTGGCCGAGGGAGAGGGCGAGCCGGTGGCCGGCGCCGGGGCGCCGGTGGACGGGGCGGTCGCGGGGGGCTTCTCGGGGGTACTGGGCTTCCGCGGCGGCGGTGCGGGGGCCGGCTCGGCGGTGGACTGTGCGGGGACGCCGCGGACCTTGCCGTCCGGGTCCAGGAAGGCGGGGCTGCCGCCGGGCACCATGCCCAGTTCGCGGGCGCGCCGCTCCAGGGCGCCCGGCTCGGAGTAGCTGTCGACGTCACGCTGGAGGGCCTGCTGCTCGTCGGTGAACTCGGTGGTCCGCTTCTTCAGCTCGCTCAGCCTGAACGATCCTTCGTTGAGTGCCGAGTTGAGCACCAGGAGCGTGATCAGGCCGCCGCCGAGGAGCAGCACGACCAGCAGGACGAAGGGGGTACGGGCCGCGTTGCTGGGCCCGGCCGGCATCAGCCGGGCAAGCCGCGCCGCCCGCCCTTTCAACTGCCCGGCCGCTTTGCTCACCGTGCCGCCCCGGGCGTCGCCGGTGTCCTGGTTCCCGGAGACCGGACGCTCATCGTTCCTCCTCGCGGATCCGCTGGGCGCCGCGCAGCCGGGCGGGAGCGGCGCGCCGGTTCTCGGCGACCTCCTCCTCCGTGGGCAGCTCCGCGCCGCGGGTCAGCAGCTTCAGCCGGGGCTGATAGCGCTCGGGGACGACCGGCAGTCCGGGCGGCGCCGTGGTCGCGGCGCCTGCCGCGAAGACCTGCTTGACCAGCCGGTCCTCCAGCGAGTGGTACGAGAGGACGGCGATGCGGCCGCCGACCGCGAGGCTCTGCACGGCGGCCGGAACAGCCCGCTCCAGGACGGCGAGCTCGCCGTTGACCTCGATGCGAAGCGCCTGGAACGTGCGCTTGGCGGGGTTGCCGCCGGTGCGCTTGGCGGCCTGCGGCAACGAGTCCCGGATCAGCTCGACGAGCCGCGCGCTGTTGCTGAACGGCTCCTTCTCTCGTTCGCGCACGATCGCGGAGACGATCCGCTTGGCCTGCTTCTCCTCGCCGTACGCCCGCAGGATCCGTACCAATTCGCCCGGCGGATAGGTGTTGAGCACCTCGGCCGCGCTGATACCGGCCGTCTGGTCCATGCGCATATCGAGGGGGGCGTCCTGGGCGTACGCGAATCCGCGCTCGGCCTCGTCCAATTGCATGGAGGAGACGCCGAGGTCGAAGAGGATGCCCTGGACCTTCGGGATGCCGAGCCGGGCGAGCACCTCGGGCAGTTCGTCGTAGACCGCGTGCACCAGGGTGGCCCGGTCGCCGTACGGGGCGAGCCGCTCGCCGGAGAGCCGCAGCGCCTCCTTGTCGCGGTCCAGCGCGATGAGCCGCACGGAGGGGAAGGCGGAGAGCAGCGCCTCGCTGTGTCCGCCGAGGCCGAGGGTGCAGTCGACGACCACGGGCTGCTGCGGGCCCGGCGCCTCCAGAGCGGGGGCCAACAGATCCAGGCACCGCTGGAGCATCACCGGGACGTGTCGGGTCTGGCTCATGCGCCCTCTCAGGCTCAGGTCCCGTGCGGTGGCACGTACGGCCTGGTCCCCGCCCGCTCAGAAGGGGAGGGCGGTCGACGCCGGGGAAGAGGCGCCGACCGACCGGCGAGCGGGAGAGGGCCGGACCGTACGTACGCCGCACACGGGGGAAATCTACGGAATGTGCAGGGTGTCGGTAACTTCCCGTCACTTTAGTCCACCCTGCCATTCGATGGATTCCCGATCAATCAACAGGGCAGCGCGTCGCCCTGCCCCCTGTTCACCCGGCCGAACGAACAACTGTGGGGCTTGTGGGTTAGCTCACAACAAGCCTCGTTGACGTTCTTTGTCCCTTCCCGCAGCGCGACGCGACCACCGCCGAGAGTTAACGTCATAACCATGTCGACTTCCGCACACTCTCCCGCCGGGCCTTCCGCGCCCTCTGCCGACCGGGCCCGCACCGGGGGCACGGTCACCGACCGCCTCGTCGAGGCGAATATCCGGTACGCCGCCGGATTCGAGGACCCGGGCATGGACGCCAAGCCGGTGCTGCGCGTCGCCGTGGTCGCCTGCATGGACGCCCGGCTCGACCTGCACAAGGCACTCGGTCTGTCGCTCGGCGACTGCCACACCATTCGCAACGCCGGCGGCGTGGTCACCGATGACGTGATCCGTTCGCTGACCATCAGCCAGCGGGCCCTGGGCACCCGCAGCGTCATCCTCATCCATCACACGAACTGCGGCCTGGAATCGATCACCGAGGAATTCCGCCAGGAGCTGGAGGTGGAGGTCGGTCAGCGTCCGGTCTGGGCCGTCGAGGCGTACAAGGACGCGGACCAGGACGTACGGCAGTCGATGCAGCGCGTGCGCACCTCGCCGTTCCTGCTGCACACCGATGACGTACGCGGCTTCGTCTTCGATGTGACCAGCGGCTCGCTGCGCGAGATCTTTCCCGCCTCCGCGTCCTGACCGCCGGCCCGGACGGCGTCCATCGGGAGCCGATAAACCCACCGAACCCGACATATCGCCGCGACTTATCCACAGGCGAGTGACACGAAGCGGTAACGGCAACAAGAATGCGCATGTGGCATCTCGCCGGACGTTCCGCTGCCGGAGGGGTGTCCGTGTTTCGGGGTGGGCCGGGCCGCTGCACGCGTGTCGGTCCGTGACTGGGGAATCCCCTGCTCCTGGTGAGCGTGGGGCAGGGCCGAGGAGGGCCGGGTGACGACCTATGACGATCGAGCGAGCCTCACAGATCTGACCACGACTGCGGAGCGGGTGCGCAGGTCGGTGGAGAGCGTGATCGAGGGCAAGCCCGAGGTCGTTCGGCTTTCGCTGACCGTGCTGCTGGCGGAGGGGCATCTCCTCATCGAGGATGTCCCCGGCGTCGGGAAGACGATGCTGGCCAAGGCGCTGGCGCGGTCCATCGACTGCTCGGTGCGGCGTATTCAGTTCACGCCGGACCTACTGCCCTCGGACATCACCGGTGTGTCCATCTTCGACCAGCAGCGGCGCGACTTCGAGTTCAAGCCGGGCGCGATCTTCGCCCAGGTCGTGATCGGCGACGAGATCAACCGGGCCTCGCCGAAGACCCAGTCGGCGCTGCTGGAGTCGATGGAGGAACGCCAGGTCACGATCGACGGGCACACGTACGAGCTGCCCGACCCGTTCATGGTGGTGGCCACCCAGAACCCGGTGGAGATGGAGGGCACCTATCCGCTGCCCGAGGCCCAGCGGGACCGGTTCATGGCGCGGGTGTCGATCGGCTATCCGAATACGGAGGCCGAGCTGCGGATGCTCGATGTGCACGGCGGGCTCTCGCCGCTCGACGATCTTCAGCCGGTGGCGCACGCCCACGACATCGTGAAGCTGATCGACGCGGTACGGACGGTCCATGTGGCCGACGCCGTGCGGCGGTACGCGGTGGAGCTCGTCGGGGCCACCCGCAGCCATCCCGATCTCAGACTCGGCGCCTCGCCACGGGCCACCCTGCACCTGCTGCGCGCGGCGAAGGCCTCCGCGGCGCTGAGCGGCCGGGACTACTGCCTGCCGGACGACGTGCAGGCGCTGGCGGTCCCGGTGCTCGCGCACCGGCTGCTGCCGACGGCACAGGCCCAGCTGAACCGCCGTACCGCCGAGCAGGTCGTGCTGGAGATCCTCCAGCAGACACCGGTGCCGACGGCCGGCGACGGCGGTGTCGTCCCACGGGTGCAGCCCCAGCACCAGCCGGGCCGTCCGGTGTACGGCCGGCATCAGCCCGGCGTACGGCGGGTGTGATGAGCCCCGGGGGGCCGGCCTCGTTGGACGACGGCGACGGAAAGGGCGCTCTGAGGGCCGCTCTGAGCGGACTGACCACGCGTGGGCGGTCCTTCCTCGCGGCGGGTGTCGCGGCGGCGATCTGCGCCTATGTGCTGGGGCAGGCGGATCTGCTGCGGGTCGGGTTGCTGCTCGCCGCGCTGCCGTTGATCTGTGTGATGGTGCTCGTCCGCACCCGTTACCGGGTCACGGGCACCCGGCGGCTCTCGCCCTCCCGGGTGTCCTCGGGCGCGGAGGCGCGGGTTCATCTACGGATGGAGAATGTGTCCCGGCTGCCGACCGGGCTGCTGATGCTGCAGGACCGGGTGCCTTATGTGCTCGGGCCGCGGCCCCGGTTCGTGCTGGACCGGGTGGAGGCGGACGGCCGTCGCGAGGTGTCCTACCGGGTGCGGTCGGATCTGCGTGGGCGCTATCCGCTGGGGCCGCTGCAGTTGCGGCTGAGCGATCCGTTCGGGATGTGTGAGCTGACCCGTTCGTTCAGCGCGTACGACACCCTCGTCGTCATTCCGCGGACCGAGCCGCTGCCGCCCGTACGGCTGGCGGGCGAGGCCTCGGGGTACGGCGAGGGGCGGCAGCGTTCGCTGGCGCTGGCCGGTGACGACGACGTGATTCCGCGCGGTTACCGGCACGGCGACGATCTGCGCCGGGTCCACTGGCGCTCCACCGCGCGGTACGGCGAGCTGATGGTGCGCCGCGAGGAGCAGCCGCAGCGGGCCAGATGCACGGTGATGCTGGACACCCGCCGGATCGCCTATCAGGGGTCGGGGCCCGACTCCGCCTTCGAATGGGCGGTGTCGGGGGCCGCGTCCACGCTGGTGCACATGCTGGAGCGCGGTTTCGCGGTCCGGCTGCTGACCGACGACGGGAACGCGGTGCCGGGCGAGGGCGAGGGAGGCTTCGCCGGATCGACGCAGGAGTCCGCCGACTCCGCGGGGCTGATGATGGACACCCTGGCGGTGGTCGACCACTCCGAGGGGGGCGGTCTGTCGCGCGCGTACGACGTGCTGCGCGGCGGCAACGAGGGGCTGCTGATCGCGTTCTTCGGTGATCTGGACGAGGAGCAGGCGGCGGTGGCGGCCCGGATGCGGCAGCGCAGTGGCGGCGCCATCGCGTTCGTACTGGACAGCACTGCCTGGGTACATGACGACGTCCCGCCCGCGGGGGCGGACGAGGCGTTCGAGCGGCGGCTTCGGCTGCTGCGCGAATCGGGCTGGACGGCGGTGGCCGTGGCGCCCGGGACCGGTCTTGCCCGTTATTGGCAGCAGGCGGCGGGACACCCGGGTGTGACGACGCAGTCGGCTGCCGTCGGCGGCACGACAGGTTTCTCCGGGGGATGGTCATGAGTGGTCGCGGTCGGCTGACGCTGTGCGCCCTTGCGGCGACGCTCATGACGGCGGGCTCGATGCTGCCGCTGGTCGAGCCGGCCGGATGGATCCTGCAGGCCGCGTTCCTGCTGGCGGTCCAGAGCGGGATGGGCATGCTCGCCCGCCGGGTGCCCATGCCCCGGATGCTGGTCGTCGTGGCGCAGACGCTGGTCACGCTCGTCCTGCTGACGGTCGTCTTCGCCAGGGGGCAGGCTCTGATCGGGGTCCTGCCGGGCCCGGAGGCCGTCCAGCGGCTCGCTGATCTGCTGATGTCGGGCGCCGACGATGTCGGAAGGTACGCCACTCCGGCGCCCGTGACGGACGGCATTCGGCTGATGCTGATCGGCGGTGTCCTGCTGGTCGGCCTGATCGTGGACGCCCTCGCTGTGACGTTCCGCAGCGCGGCTCCGGCCGGTCTGCCGCTCCTCGCGCTGTACTCGGTCGCCGCAGGGCTGTCCGAGGGCGGAGCGGACTGGCTCTGGTTCCTGCTCGCGGCCGGCGGCTATCTGCTGCTTCTGCTGGCCGAGGGCAGGAACCGGCTCTCCCAGTGGGGGCGGGTCTTCAGCGGCGCGGCCGGGTCCCGGAGCGGTGCGGCGGCCGGTGCGGCGTTCTCCGCCGACCGTCCGACGGCACCGGTCCGCAC